>JAOACN010000454.1 GCA_026417815.1 Chloroflexaceae bacterium
GCCAGCGGCAAAGTGACAAAGGAGAGTTATACTGTCCAAGAAGTATTTGTCATAACTCCACTTTGTCGCCTGCCGCAGTTTACGTTGCGAGGAGGTTCGGAGGGGCTACACTCCTCCACGCTTTCCTCTTCCTGGTGCGGCGCGGCTTCGCCGCGCCGCACCAGGAAGGGAAGATCTTCGGGGGCCGCAGGCCCCCAAACCCCGCTTGAGGTGACGCTACCGCGAATTGATAAAATAGAGATAATCCCAGGAGGTGGATGATGCCCAGCACGCCGGCGACCACCGCCCCGATCGTCTACCCCGACAGCGACGGTATGCCAATGGCCGACAACACGAAGCAGTTTCGGGCAATTGTCACCATTCAGGGGAACCTGGAGGCCCTGTTCCGCGAGCGGAGCGATGTCTTCGTGGCCGGCGATCTGCTCTGGTATCCGGTCGAAGGGCGACCGGACATTCGGCGCGCGCCCGACGTGATGGTCGTCTTTGGCCGCCCCCGGGGTGACCGGGGCTCGTACCGCCAGTGGGAAGAGGAGGGTACCGCGCCCCAGGTGGTGTTTGAGGTGTTGTCGCCGGGGAACAGGCTGACCGAGATGGCCGCCAGGTTTGAGTTCTACGACACCTATGGCGTCGAGGAGTACTATCTGTACGATCCTGACAGTGGCGATATGAGCGGCTGGCAGCGCAGAGACGGGCGCCTGCGGTTCATCCCTGAACTGGATAGGTGGATCAGTCCCCGGCTGGGGGTGCGTTTTGCCCGCGCGGCTGAGGGCATGTGGATGTATCTGCCCGACGGTCGTCCCTTTCTCACCTTTGTCGAACTGCAAGCCCAGGCCGAGCAGGAGCGGCAGCGGGCCGAGCAGGAGCGGCAGCGGGCCGAGCGGCTGGCGGCGCGGCTGCGCGAACTGGGTATTGACCCGGATGCGGTGTAGATGTTCCCCCGTTCTGCTTGATACTGAACGGGAGGGTCCGGGGGGCTATTAGTCTTTACAGTGAGTTTCCTGGCATTGCCGCCCCCCTCCCAGCCTCCCCCCGTTGGGGGGAGGAGCGTGGCGCCCTCTCCCAGTGGGAGAGGGTTGGGGAGGGGGTGGGGTAAGCGAAAAATTCCGTTCACAGACTACTGTGCCCTCCGAGAAACATCCAGACCCATCAAGACCGTCATTCGTAGGCCAGCACCTCACGCACCGTCAGGCGCGTGGCCGTGCGCGCAGGGAGCAGGCTCGCCACCACGGCGATCAGCAGCGCCGCCACGAGCCAGACCCCGACGGCGGGCAGGGCGTAGACCCAGCGCAGCGGTATGTTGAGCAGGCTTTTGCCGAACCCGTAACACATTGCGTAACTCAGGGGCATCGAGAGCAGCGTGCCCACGAGCCAGGCCAGCAGCGCGATCACCACGCTCTCGCTGGCAATGATGCGCTGGATCGCCCCATCGCCCGCGCCAATGGCGCGCATGATCCCGATCTCGCGGGTGCGCTCCAGCACGTTGATGCTCATCGTCCCAGCCAGTCCCAGCCCGCCGACCAGGCCGATGAGCAGGGCCAGGATCGAGAGAACGACGCTGATCAGGTTGAACCGCTCCGCCAGAATGGCCCGATCCTCCGAGCGGCTGTGGATGACCCGCACATCGAAACCGGCAGCGGCCAGCCGCTGTTCAAGCGCCGCGACCATCGCAGCGTGGCTGGCGGCGTCGTGGCTGGTGGTGGCCACACGCAGCGTATCGCTGCGGCCCGCTCCTCCAGCCACTGCCGTATAGCCGTCGAGGGTCATGTACACCCAGACCGGGTTGACCGGCGGCATAATCTCCTCGATCAGGCCCACGACCTGGAAGGTGGACGTCTTGCCGTTGATCTCCAGGCGGATGGGATCGCCCACGCCGATGCCTGGCTCTTTGTACATAATGTTGGTGCTCAACACCACCGCCTGCGTATCGCCGGGGCGCAACCAGCGCCCCTCGGCCATGCGTGGAGCGTACATGGCCGTGTCGGCGGGCATGGCCCGCACGGCCATGGCCTCGCCGGTGCTGCCGTCGGCCCGCACGGGGAAGGCCGTGGCGCGAAGCAGACTCTCGACCTCGGTTACACCGGGCGCGCTTGCCACGACCGAGGCGATCCGCTCCGCGCGGTAGGGGCGGCTGAACTGGATCTCGATGTCGTAGTGCTGCGAGGCGATGCTGGCGTCGAGGGTGGCGAACAGCGACAGGCGCAGGGTCATCGCCGCGACGAACACCGCCCCGCCGAGGGCCAGGGCGAACACCGTGCGCGCCAGGCGCGCGCGGCGGCGAAAGGTGTTGCGGAGCGCCAGGCGCGTGGGGCGCCCGAGGAACGTGAGCCGCCCGATCAGCCCGTCCACGGGTGTGGCGGCCACCGGCGCGGTCATGGCGCCGGCCAGGGCCGCGTGCGCGGGCTGTCTGACCACGGCGCGGATGGGCAACCCGGCCGCAACCAGCGGCACGAGCAGGGCGGCGATCAGTTCGATCAGCAGCACCTCGGGCGGCAGTCCGGCGGCGTGGAGGTCAACGTTGAGTTGCCCGGCCAGGAAGCGGGAGAGCGCCCTGGCGCCGAGGGCGCTGAGCGGCGCCACGAGCAGCAGGGCCAGGGCCCCGAAGGCCGCCGCCAGTCCCAGGTAGAGGCGGGCGATCTGCCCCGCGCTGGCCCCGATGGCCTTCATCACCCCGATCTGGCGCGTCTGCTGCGTCAGGATGGCGTTGATGGTATTGATGA
>JAOACN010000467.1 GCA_026417815.1 Chloroflexaceae bacterium
GTCTTCGGGTTCCCGATCTCGCCGCTGCGCCTCGAAACGGTCGAGAACTGGACCGGGCCGGTTCAGTGGTTCGAGCGCGACCGCCTGGAGGATCACTCCGCCGAAGGGCAGGGGGTGCTGGCGGGGCGTCTTGGCGTCGAATACCTGGCGCGGCAGGGGCGCCCGTGGCAGTTCCGGCCCCCGGGCGAACCGATCCCCGGCTGCCGGCTGTTCCCCGAAACGGGCTACTACCTGTGCGGCGGCTTTCGCGCCCATTGGGAGCGCAACGGCGGGTTGGCGCGCTTCGGCTTCCCGATCACCGATGAGATTACCGAGGTGATCGAGGGGCGCACGCTTGCGGTGCAGTATTTCGAACGCCGGCGTATGGAGTACCATCCCGAGAACCGCCCGCCCTTCGACATTCTGCTCGGGTTGCTGGGCCGTGAGTTGCTCCTGGGAGGCCCGCCGACCGCGCCGACGCCCACGCCGCCTCCACCGACACCGGCGCCGACGCCGATCGTTCCTCAGATTTTCCTCGACGAACCGGCCGAGGGCGCGGTGGTCAGCAGTCCGGTGCGTTTGAGCGGCCGCACCAGCCGCGCCCCCGCCGACAACCGGTTGTTCTTCCGCTTCATCGAGCCGAACGGCGCCGAACTGGCGCGGGGCGCGTTCCCGGTGCGCGACCAGCGCTTCTCACAGTACGTCGCCTACACCGCGCCCGTCGGCAACACGGTGATCATCGAGCTGAGCGAGGTTGACCCGCGCACCGGGGCGGTGGTGGCCAGCGCCCGGCGCAGCGTGCGCTACGCGCCCACTACCGCCCAGCGGATCACCATCGAACAACCGGTTGATGGCAGCCGGGTCGGCACGCGGGTGCAACTGCGCGGCCGCACCGCCATTTTCCCGTCCGAGGGCGATCTGTACGTCACCGTCTTTGATACGCGCGGCACGGTGGTGTACACGGTCATCGCCACCGTGCAGGGCCTTCCCGGCCAGACGGCTGATTTTGTGATAAACTTTGATCTGCCCGACCAGGGCGGTCGTCTGGTGACGATCGAGGTCGCCGACATCAACGCGCGCGGTGACCTCCTGGCGCGGGCCAGCGTCAATGTGTTCGCCGGGACGGCCTATCCCACACCCCGCGCATGAGCCGGGTCGGCGCCATAACATCGTAGCAGCATCAAAGGAGGAACTATGCTTGAGCATCTGCGGGCGTCCGATCCCGCCATCGCCGAGGCAATCGAGCAGGAGGCGCGCCGCCAGCGGGAGGGGTTGGAACTTATCGCCAGCGAAAACTACACCAGCCTGGCCGTGATGGAGGCGCAGGGCTCGGTGCTGACGAACAAGTACGCCGAGGGGTTGCCCGGCAAGCGCTACTACGGCGGTTGCGAGTTCGTGGACATTGTGGAGCAACTGGCCATCGAGCGGGCGCTGAAGCTGTTCGGAGCGCCGGCAGCCAATGTGCAGCCCCACAGCGGCGCCCAGGCCAACATCGCCGTCTTCACCGCCCTGCTACAGCCAGGCGACCCCATCCTCGGCATGCGCCTCGACCACGGCGGCCACCTGACGCACGGCAGCCCGGTGAACTTCTCCGGCAAGTGGTACCGCGTCCAGTTCTACGGTGTGGACCCCGTCAGCGGCCAGATTGACTACGACGACCTGTTACGCAAGGCGAAGGAAGTGCGCCCGAAGCTGATCACCTCGGGGGCCAGCGCCTACCCGCGGATCATTGACTTCGCGCGTATGCGCCAGATCGCCGACGAGGTCGGCGCGTTGCTCATGGCCGACATCGCCCACATCGCCGGACTGGTGGCCGCGGGCGAACATCCCAGCCCGGTGGGCCACGCCCAGGTGATCACCACCACGACCCATAAGACCCTGCGCGGCCCGCGGGGGGGCCTGATCCTGATGGAGGAAGATCTGGCGAAGGCGATCAACTCGTCGGTCTTCCCCGGCACGCAGGGCGGCCCGTTGATGCACGTGATCGCGGCCAAGGCGGTGGCCTTTGGCGAGGCCCTGCGTCCGGAGTTCAAAGCCTATGCCGCGCAGATCCGCCGCAACGCGCGGGCGCTGGCCGAGGGTCTGACCCGCCGCGGTCTGAAGTTGATCAGCGGCGGCACCGACAACCACCTGATGCTGGTTGACCTGACCGGCCTCGGCATTACCGGCGCCCAGGCCCAGAAGGCCCTCGATCGCGCCCATATCACCGTCAACAAGAACGCCATCCCGGACGATCCGCAGCCGCCTATGCGCACGTCGGGCATCCGCATCGGCACGCCTGCCGTTACCACGCGCGGCATGCGCGAGCCGGAGATGGAACGCATCGCCGGCTGGATCGTCGAGGTGCTGGAGCGGATTGACGATACCGCCGTGCAGGAGCGGGTGGCCGCCGAGGTGCGTGAGCTCTGCCAGGGCTTTCCGGTGCCCGCCGACGCGGTGCGGGTGTAGCTTACCACACCTCTGACGGCGGCTTTAAGAGCCGCGCCACAAGGCTCAGCGCCACGCCCAGGGCGCCGACCAGCACCAGGATCAGGCCAACCAGACGCTGCCGCTGGTCGAGTGTGGCGCGCAGGCTCAGCGCGTTGCTCTGGCGCGCCGTGTCGCCGAGGGCGGCAAACTCGGCGGCGGCGCCATCGGCGGCGGCGCGGGCCTCGGGGTAGCGGAAGGTCCGGGCCAGTTCGCTGGCCGCTGCGAGCTGGGCGCTGGCCCGAAGGCCGCGGGTGGCTCGCTGTTCGTAGATTGCCAGCACCTCAGCCTGGCGCGTATCGTTGAGTTTGCCGTAGGCGGTACGCGCCGCCTCGATCAGCGCCAGGGCGCGCTCGTAGTCGGCGGCTTCAAGGGCCACGCGGGCGCGCTCGGCCAGTTCCTCGGCGCGCATCCCCGCCTGGCCACGGGCCAGCAAGGCCTCGGCCTCGTCCAGCACTTCAGGCGGCTGGGTGTCGGCCTGGCGGCGCAGCCACTCCAGGGTCTGCTGCAACTCCTCCACCGCCGCGGCGTAGTCGCCCCGGGCAACCAGGTCACGCGCCAGCGTTAGATCGTACCGCTCCACGGCATTGCGCCGGTAGCCCCCATCCAGATACCCCGGCAACCAGTCGCGCCATTCGGCTTCGAGTTCGGTAGGGGTACGACCGTAGACCCGCTCCAGGGCCGAACGGTAGCTGCTGCTGCGGGCGCTTACGCGTAGGAACTCACGGAACCGCGCGAAACCGTCGCGATCCACGAGAAAGGCCACCACCGAGAGCGTCTGCGGGTAGGCCACCTCGGGGGCGCCGTAGATCTGCTCGCGGTAGTCGAAGGCGGTCCAGGGCAGCAGGCGACCCTGATCGCGCGCGACGCGCAGCATGGCCACGCGGCGTTCCAGTTCGCCGGAGGCATGTTCCATATACTGGGCCAGACCCTCCTGAAAGCCAGTGTTCAGGCGGTTCTCGCTCAGATCGGCGGCGATGATGTGCGTCAGTTCGTGGCGCACATTGTTGCGCACCTCAACCTCGGTCTGCTGGGTGGTGCGCTCGACGATGACGACCAGTTCGCGCCGCTGGAAGTCGGCGTGGGCGATCACCCCCGGGACATTGCGCGCCGCGGGGTTCACCTGGTAGTAGTCCTCGCTGGTCGGATAGAGCCGCAGGGTCAGCGGAGTGGCGGTGCGGAAGCCGAAGGCGGCGGCGAGTTCCAGGTAGATCTCGTCAACCCAGGCGGCGTAGCGCCCGGCCTCCATCTCACCGTTGGGGGTATAAAGAATAGTGAAGTAGCTCGTGGCGCGTTCGCGCCACGGCGAGCCAGGCTGCGCCGCGGCCGTGCCCGGAACCACGAGTATCGCGATAAGCGCCACAAACAGCGGCGCAAGCAGGCGTCGCAGGCGTTCCACAGGGTTTTCCCGTATGCGCAACCCGCGGGTTGCCCTATGGCGGGGCAACCTGGAGGGTTGTCCTCCATTACCCTCCCCTGCCTGGCTCCTCTCGGCGCCCCCTCCCTCCACCGCAGGTGGAGAGGGAGGGGGCAGGGGGTGGGTGAGGACCATCATCCCCCCCAGTGTACCAGATTCTGCGGAGCCGTGCCGCCAGGAGC
>JAOACN010000472.1 GCA_026417815.1 Chloroflexaceae bacterium
ATGCCCCTCGACGGCTGGCGCCACACCCTCAACGCCAACCTGATCAGCAACTACTCGCTGATCCGCAAGATCGCGCCGTTGATGAAGCAGCAGGGCAGTGGCTACATTCTCAACGTCTCGTCCTACTTCGGCGGGGAGAAGTACGTGGCGATCGCCTACCCCAACCGCGCCGACTACGCGGTGAGCAAGGCCGGCCAGCGGGCGATGGCCGAAGTGATGGCGCGCTTCCTTGGCCCGGAGGTGCAGATCAACGCCCTGGCCCCGGGACCAGTGGAGGGCGACCGCCTGCGCGGCACCGGCGAGCGCCCGGGCCTGTTCATGCGCCGCGCGCGGCTGATCCTCGAAAACCGGCGCATCAACGACCTCTACGCCGCGCTGATCGAGACCCATCGGGAGAGTGGCCTGCCGGTGGTCGAGTTGCTGCGCTACCTGAGCAGCAACAGCGTGCGCGCGCTTGAAGGCGCCGACGTGCCTGCGCGCCTGCGGGAACTGGCCCGGACAATCGTGAAAGAAGGCGATCCCGGCGCCTCCTCCAGCACCTACCTCATGAACCGCAACATCGCCGAAAAGCTGCTGACCCGCCTGCGCACCGGCGGCTACCTGGGCATCGAGCGGGAGCAACTGGCAGCAGTAGGCGCGGGCGGCGAGAGCCGGACGGGCGCCCGGGCGGATACGCCAGGCGTCACCTCGCTGGTCGAGGCGGTAATGAACGGGGCGGCCCCGCCCGAACCCTTCTTCGCCCGGACCCAGATCGAGCGCGAGGCGCGTAAAGTGCGGGACGGGATCATGAGCATGCTCTACCTCCAGCGCATGCCCACCGAGTTTGACGTGGCCATGGCGACAGTGTACTACCTGGCCGACCGCAACGTCAGCGGCGAAACCTTCCACCCCTCGGGCGGCCTGCGCTACGAGCGCACACCTACCGGCGGCGAACTGTTCGGCCAGCCCCCCGCCGAGCGCCTGGCCCAACTGGTCGGCACGACGGTCTACCTGATCGGCGAACACCTGGAAGAGCACCTGGAGTTGCTCGCCAGGGCCTACCTGGAGCGCCATGGCGCCCGCCAGGTGGTGCTGATCACCGAGACCGAGGCGGGTGGTGAGCGCCTCACCAGCCGGCTGAGCGATCACGCCGGCGCCGGCCGCGTGGGGTTGATCGTCGCCGGCAGCGACCTCGAAGGGGCCTTCGACCGCGCCATTGCCGAGTATGGCCGCCCGGGCCCGGTCGTCTGCACACCCTTCCGCGACCTGCCATCGGTGCCCCTGGTGGGGCGGGCCGACAGCGACTGGAGCACGGTGCTCAGCGAAGAGGGCTTCGCCGAACTGTGCGAACAGCAACTCACCCATCACTTCCGCATCGCCCGCAAGGCCAGCCTGATTGATGGCGCCGCCCTGGTGCTGGTGACCCCCGAAACCACCGCCAGTTCAAGCACCGAACAGTTCGCCCTGGCGAACTTTGTCAAGACGACCATGCACGCCTTCACGGCCACCATCGGCGTCGAGAGCGAACGAACGGTGCACCGCATCCTGGTGAACCAGGTGGACCTGACGCGGCAGGCGCGGGCCGAGGAACCGCGCAGCGAACGCGAGCGCCAGCAGGAACTGGAGCGTTTCGTTGACGCGGTACTGCTCACCACTGCGCCGCTGCCTCCGGAGGAGGACACGCGCTACGCGGGTCGCATCCACCGCGGGCGGGCGATCACGGTGTGAGGCGAGGTTGCGCCCGACAGCGGGGCGCCGGAGCTTGAGGAGGAGGTGAGAGGGCTGCGCCCTCTTGCCTCCTCTTTCTAGTTGGGCCGAAGCATCGGCGCAGCCGATGCTTCGGCCTTACGGGGCGGGGGCCGGCCCTTCACTACGGGGCTTTCGGAGGGGCCGCGGGCCCCCGCTGCCCCCGCCGAGACGAAGTCTCGTTGTCGCACTAAGGTTGGGGGCAAGCCCCAGACCCCACAATGTTCGTTGGTTTTGGCGGCGTAGCCGCCCCTACCTTCCGTCGGAGGCGGACGTTGCGCCAGCCCTGTTATCACGGTGACCCACGGACATTTTTTTCGTCTATATTGATTGAATAAGGACGAGGTCCAGGGTGGCGTGTTCCAGCGTTGGCAGCCTCTCCGGGAACGTCGCTTATCCAGAGCCTCCGGGACAGCGGGTTCCTGGGAGGGCGAAGCCTTCAGGGAGGAGTTCAGAAAAGGATCGTATCAGGTATGATCATGCCAGTACAATCGAATGAGCGCCGTGCAGCGCTACCAGAACAGCCAGTGGGGCAACAACGAGGTGAGGAGAATCCGATGAGTGAAGAAAGGAAGCAACCACCCGCAAAACAGCGCCGCCGAACGCGCCATGAATGGGACGCCCGGCGCATCCGCGCACTGCGCGAACATATGGGGATGACCCAGCAACAGATGGCCGATGAACTGGAAGTGCGGCAACAAACGATCAGCGAATGGGAGACGGGCGTCCACCGTCCGCACCGTTCCACTCAGAAAACCCTCTCGATGGTTGCCGAACGCGCCGGCTTCGTGTATCGCGCAGAGACCCCTGAGGAAAGCGAGAGCAACCCCGAGAACAAGACAAATACCGACGGTGCATCTCCAGGCGAGACTTGACATTTACACGATAACGTGTTACCATAGTTGCAAACCTGAAAAACCGAAAGGCACATTCGCTACGAAGATGAGGCCAGCTCGGTCGGGAAGGGCGCAGCCCTCCCCGACCCTCCCCTGAGGTAACATCGGGCAACGGAGGGTTCCTCGCGCCGATTCTCTCGGCTGGGAAGGTATGGCAGAGCACAGCCTTCCCACGCAGCCTGCTTCGCATTCCGCTTGTGCGCGGCGCAGCCGCACATGCATCTGGAGGTCCAGGTCCCACGGAGCACGTCGAGAAACGTGCTCTTTCTTGCGGCTGTATTATCCGTTTTCGTGTAAAACGAGCTTGAGACACAGGCGCGTGGCTTGCGCGATTACGGGCGCCCGGCCCGACCGGTCCCGGGTACGGGTGGGGACCCAGCGTCTGCCTCTGGCGGGGGAGCGGGCGGCTACGCCGCCCGCTACGGTCACGTTTCGTTGGTTCTGGCGGCGTGGTAGCGAGAACCAGCGACACACCTGAAGTACGGTGAGGCGCCGGTGATGAAAAAGCGACTACCCATCTCGTGCGGTGAACTGCAGCGCCTGTATCTGGAGGAGGGGTTGAGCATGGCGGCGCTGGCGCGGCAACTGGGCTGCAGCGCGCCGACCATCGGGCGGCGGCTGCGGGAGTGCGGCATCGCTACCCGTTCGGGGCGCTTTGAGCAGCGTGAGATACCCCGCGCGGCGCTGGTGCGCCTCTACCTGGACGAGGGACTACCGCTGCGGGCGATTGCGAAGCGGCTCGGCGTCAGTGTGGGCACGGTGAACAACTGGCGGCGCGCCTGCGGGCTGCCGGGCCGGCGCGCCGCCCGGCGCGGGGAGGAGCGACACTCCGGCGCGGCCCCTTCTGAGGCTCGCCGCTAGCGAAAACTCTTTGCACTTTTTTGTGGAGCACAGGGCATGTACGCCATAATAGCGCGGCGTTATTCAGATCAATTGTTGACCCTTGGCACTACGTGTGTTAGAATAGCCGCGAGATAATGGGCGGATTGACAGACAGCTCGGAAACCTTGTCTAAGAGGAAGGATCGGGCATGGCGGAGCCGGACAGCATCCTGCAACTGGGCATCGAAGCCGTACGTGATAACAAGAAAGAGGAAGCGCGTCAACTCTTTCGCCTGCTGACCCGTCAGGAGCCTGCCAATGTGCACGGTTGGTTGTGGCTGGCTGGCGTTGCCGAGAACCGCGAAGAGCGCCAGGCCGCGCTGGAGCGGGTTCTGGAACTGGATCCGGACAACGAGATGGCCATCAAGGGGTTGCAGGCCCTGGGCGTTGCGCCCGCCGCGGCTGCCCCTCCTCCTCCTGCCGAGCCGGCGCCTTCCGTACCGGTCGAAGAAGCAACCACTGCCGCGGCGGTGACCGCTGCGGCCGCCCACGCATACGAAGACGACGCCTTCGCCGAGCTTGATAGCCTTTCGGAAGCGATTGCCGCCGACACCTCCGGCCCCGTCCGGCGGGCCGAGAGCGCCGCCGAGGCCGAGGAACGCGCCGCGGCCACGGCGACGGTTGCCGGGGCGGCCGCCGCCGCGGGCGCCCGGCCGACCACAGGCGCCCGACAGGCCCCCGGCCGTCCGGCCCGCCGGCCAACGCGCTATGTGGAAGAAGACGAGCTTGAGCCGGCGCGTCGCGGGATCAGCCCGCTTCTGGCCCTGCTGATCTTCCTGGTTGGCCTTGGTTTGATCGGCTTGCTGATCGCCTTCCTCTTCCCCGATCTCTTTGGCGGCCGTCCCGTGGCGGGGACCGGCAACGCCCAGACCGCTGCGGCCCAGACGGCCCAGGCCGGCCCGGCGCCTACTACCGGCGCTTTCCCCGGCGGCGTCGGGCAGGCAACCCCCGGGGTCGAAGCCTCTCCCGTCGCCCCGGCCACGCCCGGGGCGGAGGCCACGCCGGGGGCGGAAGGCGCCCCCACCACCGAAGGCGCGCCCGGCGTTCTGCCCGCCCCCACAACCGAAGGCGCGCCCGGCGTTCTGCCCGCCCCCACGACCGGGGGGCCTCCCGCCACCGAGACCACCGCCCCCACGGCGACGCCCGCTCCACCGGCCGATGTCAGCGGCGCCAATCCGGCGATTGTGCCCGCCAATACGCCGCTGCAGAGCGAGGGGTGGGTGTACGACTTTAACCAGCCGACCTTCGCGGCCTCGATTGTCGGGAATCTCGGCCAGTACGCCCCAAAGAACGGTCGTTTTGCCGTCGTGCTGGCCTTCGTCGTGAACAACACGGGTACCGCGCAGCCCGTGCCCCCCAGCTTCTTTGTGCTCAAAGACGCCCAGGGACGTGTCTGGGAGGCGCGCCCCGAGGTCTCGGCGGCCTATGTGGTACCTGGCGTGAACGCCGATCTCGCCCATACCCAGCCGCTCCCGCCCGATGGGATCACGCGGAGCGTGGCAATCATCTTCGATGTGGCGCCCGATGCCACCGATCTGGTCTTCTTCGCGCGTAGCAATCCCGGCCAGGGCTGGCTCGTCCTGCGGAGTCTCTGACCGGGTACGTGTTCACACTTCTCCTGGGAGCGAGGGCATCTTACCCTCGAATCCTGACGAAGTCGGGAGGCCCTCGCTTCCAGGTCCGCAGGGTTACCCCAATGCTTAACACGTACCTGACCGGGGGCGAAGTCCGAATCGGCAGGCGGCGCTGAAACCTTGTCTGCAGGATGCTCTGGTTTGGGTCCTGCCGATACGAGGGTGCATGTTGTGAGCCAGGTCACTCCTCCCGGACCGGACCTTGACAAACTGCTGGCGCTGGCCACCGATCTGGCCCGGGGTGGGAACGTGGGCAGCGCCCATACCCTCTTTAGCGCCCTTACCCGGGAATACCCGCAGGACGCGCGCCCCTGGCTCGGCCTTGCGGCCGTTGCCGCCTCTCCCGATGAGCGGCGCGCGGCGCTTGAGCGTGTCCTGGCCCTCGACCCGGACAATGTCCATGCCCGAAGCGCCTTGCAGCGTCTGGCGGAGCACAACGGCTGGTCCGGCGCCAGCGCGGATGTTACTCCGCCGCTCACGCTACCTGAAGCGCCGCCATTTCCTGAAGCAACGGAACAGCCACCTGCAGCGATCCACACCGCGGCCACGGCAGTTGCCCCTCCCGAGCCAGCGGAGGAGGAGCGGGAGCAAACCCCGTTTCCGCTCCTCAATGCGATTATGAGCGGGATCATCCTGGTACTGCTGGTGATCCTGGGCATCATCATCGGGCGCGCGATGCTCGATGGCCGGCCAGTGGCCAACGCTCCCGCCGCGCCAACCGCTCCTGGCGGCCAGCCGGGCGCGCCTGGCGCAGCGGTTACCACAGGCGCCCCGCCCACCATGGCGTCCCCCCTTCCTTCGGCCTTGCCCACTGAGGCCGCCACGGCCACCCTGCCAGCCACACCGCCGCTGCCGGGCCCCGCAGATGGCGAGCCGACGGCGGTTACCGCTCCGACCCTCGCCCTGCCCCCGACCGTTCTGGCAACGCCCGCTCCCCTACCCCTGGGCACGGTAGTGGATTACGATGGCTGGAGCATCACCCTGCTGCGGCCAGACTACGCCGTCACCCTTGACGGCGCCATCGGCGACCTGCGCCCGTCGGGCCGCTTTGTGCTGGCGGTCGTCGCCGTCAGCAATAACCAGCCGCAGCCGCGACGCATTCCCCCTGATCTGTTTGTGGTGCGCGATGCCAGCGGGCGCGCCTACCCGCCGGTTCCGGGGGCCTCAAGCGCCTACCTGGCCCTCTACCAACGGGCCCAGCGCGGCGATCTGGCCCTTGAAGATGAGTTTGCGCCCAGCAGCGGAATGCGCAGCGTCCCGCTCCTGTTCGACGTTCCACCCGATGCTGGTGGCCTGTCGCTTCTGGTGCCCGCCGCCGGTCCTGCCGGATGGCCCATCGGAGAAACTGCGCTTCCTGGCGCCGCTGGACCGTAGCCGGGCCGAAGCATTGGCTCAGCGAACGCTTCGGCCTTAACCGGGCGCGGGAGAGCGCAGCCCTCTCACGCTCCTCCTGTTCTCAGCCCGCCCACCCTCTCACAACCGTTGACGCGCCCCGGACGCTCTGGTACGCTGAACATGGAGCGTTAGTGGTGCATCCGGCAAGTCACCGAACGGGAGGTTCTGGGAGGGCAGAGCCCTCCCAGAACCTCCCTCCCACTCCTTTCGTGTATCGGACGGTCATACGCATGGCGCACAACGCCCGATGAAAACCGGCCCCCGTACGGCCGCAGCGCACTGCGGCCTACCC
>JAOACN010000479.1 GCA_026417815.1 Chloroflexaceae bacterium
TGTATAAGAGACAGGGCGGGGCATCGGTAATCTCCTGAGCGTGGTGGTGAACGGTATGTCGCGAAATGTTCAACAGGATACCAACGGCAATCATACTCGTGTAGAGCGAGGTATTGCCATAGGAGAGAAACGGCAGCGTCAACCCGGTGAAGGGTAGCAGCGAGGTGGTCACCGCGATATTGAGCAGCGCCTGGAGGCAGATCCAGCTCGTGATGCCCACGGCCACCAGGGCCGCGAAGGGGTTCGGCGCGCGCCCGGCGATGCGAAAACCGCGATAGGCGAACACCACAAAGGCCGCCATCACCGCCAGCGTGCCGATTAACCCCAGTTCTTCGCCAATGATGGCAAAGATCGTGTCGGTGTAGGCCTGCGGCAGCCACTGGAACTTCTGGCGCGCCTGACCCAACCCCTGGCCAAAGATCCCCCCGCTGCCCAGGGCCAGCATCGCGTGGATGGGCTGGAAGCCGAAGGTGTCGTAGTACTTCCAGGGGTCGAGAAAGGCCAGAATGCGATAGTTGCGCACGCCCATCACGAAGACCAGGAACCAGAAGGCCCCGGCGCCCAGGGCGGCGGCGCCGGCCACGTGCCAGAGATTGGCCCCCGCGGCGAAGTAGATCACCCCGCCGATCAGCACCAGCACAACGGTGGTGCCCAGGTCGGGCTGCAGCATCACCAGGCCGCAGACCAAACCGAGCATCACGCTGAAGGGGATGAGCCCGTAGGTTACGTTGCCCACCTTCTCGCTGCGCCGTGAGAGCCAGTCGGCGAAGTAGATGATAATCGCCAGTTTGGCCAGTTCGGCGGGCTGAACACTCACCAGCCCAAGCACCCCTTCGCCGAAACGGATCCACGAGCGCGAGTTGTTGACCTTCGTCATCGAATCGGGCAGGATCAGCACCAGGAAGAGCAGCAGAAGCGCCGCCCCCATCAGATGCACCGAGTACCGTCGCCAGACTCGATAATCGATCCGAATAGCGATAAACATTCCGATCGTGCCAATGATGGCGCCGATCGTCTGGCGCACCAGATAGTAGTACTGATTGTCGTGATCGCGGAAAGCCTCGATAAAGCTCGCGCTGTAGACCATCACCAGGCCCAGGGCCACCAGTGAGCCCACGGTAGCGAGCAGGACATAATCCGGTCTGGAGGTGCGTTCGGTCACAGGTTCCCCCTGATTGCCCCGGCGCGCTCACCTGGCCCCCGGCAGGAGCACGGCGAGCGCGATCAACCCGATGAACAGCGCCGCCACGGCGGCCCATCCCCACGGCGGCGCGCTGCGCGCCAGGAGCGGCGGGTAGAAACGCGGGTCCAACGTCAGACGCGGCGCCAGGGCCAGTGCCGCCAGCGCGCCCGCGATCAGCCCGCCCAGGTGCCCCCAGTTGTCAATCACTCCGGCAGAGGAGAAGCCGATGATCAGGTTAATCACCGCGATCGCGACCATGCTCTGCAACTGGGCGCGCCCGAACTCGCCAAGGGTGGCGCGGTTCAGGTAGTAGAAGACCCCCAGGCCGCCGATCAGCCCGAAGAT
>JAOACN010000498.1 GCA_026417815.1 Chloroflexaceae bacterium
CCCATGGCAGGCGCCGTGTTCGACCCGGGGGACCGGGAAGAGGAGCCAGGGCTGCTCGCCGAGATCAACGTCACACCTTTCGTGGATGTGATGCTTGTCCTGCTCATCGTTTTGATGGTGGCCGCGCCGCTGATGACGGTCAGCGTGCCGGTGGATGTGCCACGCCAGGTCGCCGGCGCCCAGACGCCACCCGCCTCCGCGATCGTGCTGTCGCTGGACGCCGAGGGACGGCTCTGGATCGGCGACGAGGCACTGGAGCCTGCCGAACTGGCAGCACGGCTGACGGCCGTGGCGGCAGAGGCTCCCGACAGGCCCGTGCAGATCCGGGCGGATCGTTCGCTGCCCTATGGAGCGGTGATGACCCTGCTCGGCCAGGTCGCGGCCAGCGGCTTCGCCCGCGTCTCCTTGATCGGGCGTGAGGCGCCATGAGGACGGTTGCACGTGTGCATCCCTGCGCCTGGGCGGCAGCGCTTCTCCTGCACGGCATCGCCGCAACGGCACTGCTCCACGCCCCGCGGGTCGAGGGCTCGCACCGGGCCCATGAGCTGTTCTTGGTGAGGCTCGATCTCGACCTCGGGTCAGCCGAGCCGCAGGCGGACCCTGCGGCTTCCGGCGACGCAAGCGAAAATGTACCACGGCCTCAGGAGCCTGAGCCCCCTGCACCGACAGTGGCGGATGACTCACCCGCGCCGTCCGGCGAACCAGCAGCGGCCGAGACGGCGTCCCCGGATCCGGCGCCGCCGGTTGCCCTCCTCGCAGAGGAGAACGCGAGCGAGTCGCCGCCTCCCGTGCCGGAGAACAGGATACAGGACCGGTCGAGCCCCCGAACCGAGCCGGCTCCGGTTGAATCCGCGATGAGTCTGCCGCCGCCTCCTCGGCCGCGCGCGACGCCACCTTCCACGCCGCAGCGAAGTAGCCAGCCGAGGGCAGCCTCACACGCCTCCCAGGCGAGCCCCAGCCCGGCCTCCTCCCTGGGCTCCGGCAGCATGGACGCTGCAGGCCAGGCCATCGCAACGCCGAGCGAGCCGGCCCCTCTTCTTGCCCTTCCGGAAAACTACCTTGCCCTGGTCCGCGCCCGGCTTCAGCAGGAATTGCGCTTTCCCATAGCAGCAAGAGAACAGGGCCTGTCCGGAACGGCACATATACGTTTCGAGATCGCTTCCGACGGTCAGGTCAGCGCTGTCACACTCGTCCGGAGCAGTGGGCAGCCGAGCCTCGACCGCGAAGCCCTCGCCTTGCCACGCCGCGTCTCCCCTTTGCCGCCGCCACCCAACGGCACCCTGCAACAGGGAAGGGCGGTTCTTGCAGTGCCGATCGTGTTCGTGTTGCGCTGAGGCCGGTGGCGGGCCAAGCGAGAGCACCTCGCCTGAATCGGGGGCGTCGACACCTAGCCCTCGGCAGCCGGCGGGCAGCCGCTGGCGCTGTGTTTCAGACATGCTGATCACCCGGCTGCGCGGCGCGCCATCGTGGTGAGGCTGACTTTACGGGCAGGCCGCGGCCACACCTGAAGCTTGGTCAAGGCATCGTCCGGGGGCTGCCGCCAGCCCCCCCTCATCGTGTGGTGCGGCGGGTGGTGGAGGCATGTCTGCCGCCGCGATGACTGCTGGGCCAGGGCGGCGCGGTGGCGGCGGCTTCAGGGGCGTGGGCCGCCTGCTTCTGGCCATCGCGCGAGCTGGTCGACAGTTCGCGCCGGCGCCCTCACCAGAAGGCGGCCGGCGGCGACAGGGCAGCGGATCACGGCAGCGGCCAGCTCGCGTGGCGGCCCTCCTCGATGCGGCAGCGCCAGAGGGCGATCCCGCCATGTCCGCGGCCCGGGCCCCCGACATGCGGGCCCTGCCCGGAACTGCTGGCCAGTCTCCCTCCGCCGTCTGCCGCCTCTGACACAGAGCGGCCGGGATGGGAAGCGAGCGCCAGGACTGGGCCCGCGCTTGGGGAACATCAGGCCGAGCAGCATGGCAATCGTGGGGGCCTGCCCGCGCGAGGCCAGCGCCCCCAGCAGATCGCCTGGAGACTTCGGGATACGACCGGCCGACCGGCACATCCGAGGACGCGGCGCGCCGCTCGGGCTCCCCACCGGAATCGCAAGACGCTCGATCCCAGCCGAAAGGGGGCGGTGCGCCGGCTGATCGGGGCTGGCGGCTCCGCCGGCTGGCCCGGCGGGAGACCCACCCCCTGGCGAGAGGGCCTCCTCGCCGCCATCTTCCGTTCATGAGCCAGGTACCCGCGAGGCCACCGGCTGGGAGCGGCGCGGTGGCCGCCTTCCTTGCCAAGGTCAACAGCATGGCCGTCCGCCCCGCGAGCGGCCC
>JAOACN010000549.1 GCA_026417815.1 Chloroflexaceae bacterium
CCCCTGCGCTGGGAGCCAACCCTGGGACTGGTCAAGCGTCCGTTCGCCAGTGACACCTGGGACTTCGAGTACGGACCCACGACCCGCGATCCGAGCACCGGGCAGGCGGCGCCGCGCCACTGGATTGATGAGCAGACCCGCTGGGGCATTTTCCACGGCGACAACACCGGGCTGGCGGAGGCCCTGCGCTCGCTGGCGGCCATGGAGGAGCAGGCGGGCCAGCGCGAACTGGCGGCCCAGCGACGCGCCCTCGCCAATGACATCATGGTGCGCCTGAACCGGTTGAGCTGGAACGGTGCGTTCTACACCCATCATGTCAAACTCGTCCCCTTCGATGTGCCCGGGGTGGACGAAGGGCGGCAATTGAGCCTCTCCAACGCCATCGCTCTCAACCGCGGCGTGCTGACGGTGGAGCAGGGGCGCGCCATACTGGCGGAGTACCAGCGGCGGCTGAACGACCCGGGGCGCACCGCCTTCGCCGAGTGGTACAGCATTGACCCGCCCTTTCCCGCGGGGGCCTTTGGTCTCGCCGGGCGCCTGGGGGAGCGCCCCGGCGAGTACGTCAATGGCGGTGTGATGCCCCTGGTCGGCGGCGAACTGGCGCGGGGCGCCTTTCGCTTCGGCTACGAGTCCTACGGCTTCGATATTCTCTACCGCTACCACGAGTTGATCAGCCGCACCGGTTCGACCTACCTCTGGTACTACCCCACCGGCGGGGTGGCCCCGGCGAATGAGTTCCTGCCCACCGATGGCTGGGGGTCGAGCGCCATGCTCGGCGCCTTGCTGGAAGGCGCCGCCGGGCTGAGCGACGAAGGGATCGCCTACAACGCCGCCACCATCGGGCCGCGCTGGCTGGCCGCCCCCCGCGACGCGATCACCGACGCCTACGCCTCGGCGCGCTACGCCGCTTCCGATGGCTATGCGGCCTACCGCTGGAGCTACGCGCCCGCGACCGGCGCCGCCGAGGGCCGCATCACCCTGGAGGCCACCGGCTCGGGCGAGACGCTGCGGGCGCGTGTGCTGCTGCCGCCCCTGGCCCGCGAGGCGCGCGCCGTAACTCTCAACGGCCAGCCCGCGCCCCTGCGCCTGGAGAGCATCGGCCCCAGCCGTTATGTGGTGGTGGAAGCCCCGGGACCGATTGTGAACGTACAGGTAACCTTCCGCTAACGGGGTCCGGGAGGGCAAGGCTCTCCCGGACCGCCTCACTACCCCACACTGGGCAGCCCGGCCAGGGCCATGGCCACCTCGGCATCGGAATACTCGAAGTCGCGGAGCTTGCCGGCCTGGTAGTCCATGTACGCCTGCATATCGAAGTGGCCGTAGCCGCAGAGGTTGAAGAGAATGGTGCGGCTGACGCCCTCTTCCTTGCAGCGCAGAGCCTCGCGGATCACCCCGGCGATGGCGTGGTTGGCCTCGGGCGCGGGCAGGATGCCCTCGGTGCGGGCGAATTGAATGCCGGCGGCGAAGGTCTCGAGCTGCTGAACGGCAATCGGCTCGATCTGCCCCAGTTGCACCAGATGGCTCACCAGCGGCGCCATGCCGTGGTAGCGCAGCCCGCCGGCGTGGATGGCGGGCGGCACGAAGGTGCTGCCCAGGGTGTGCATCTTCACCAGCGGGGTGAGGTGGGCCGTATCGCCGAAGTCGTAGGCGTATTTGCCCCTGGTCAAGGACGGGCAGGCCGCCGGCTCCACGGCCACCGCGCGCACGGCCCGTTCGCCCCGCAGCGCCGCGCCGATGAAGGGGAAGGCGATGCCGGCGAAGTTGCTGCCGCCGCCGGTGCAGCCGACCACCACGTCGGGGTAATCGCCGGCCATTTCGAGTTGCGCCAGGGCCTCCTGGCCGATCACCGTCTGGTGGAGCAACACGTGGTTGAGCACGCTGCCCAGGGCATACTTCGTATCTTCGCTCTGGGCCGCCACCTCCACCGCCTCACTGATGGCGATGCCGAGGCTGCCGGTGCTGTCGGGATGTTCGGCGAGAATGGCCCGCCCCGCGGCCGTCTCCTCGCTGGGGCTGGCGACCACGCTGGCGCCGTAGGCCTCCATCAGCGCGCGGCGATAGGGCTTCTGATCGTAGCTGACCCGCACCATGTAGACCTTGATCTCCAGGCCGAAGAGCGCCCCGGCAAAGGCCAGCGACGAGCCCCACTGCCCCGCGCCGGTCTCGGTGACGATGCGCCTGACACCCTCCTGCTTATTGTAGTAGGCCTGGGCAACGGCGGTGTTCGGCTTGTGGCTGCCCGCCGGGCTGACGCCCTCGTACTTGTAGTAGATCTTCGCCGGCGTATCGAGGAGCCGTTCCAGGCGCCGCGCCCGGAAGAGCGGCGTCGGGCGCCACTGCCGGTAGATCGCCTGCACCTCCTCGGGGATGGCGATGGCCCGTTCGGTGCTGACCTCCTGCATAATCAGGGCCATGGGGAAGAGCGGCGCCAGGTCGGCGGGGCCGATGGGTTGACCGGTGCCGGGGTGCAGCACCGGGGGCGGCGGCGCGGGCAGATCGGCGGCGATGTTGTACCAGGTGGTGGGCATTTGCTCTTCGTTGAGTAGATACTTGACGGTGTCCATCGTTGGTGCGTTCCTCCTATCTAAAGTGGGGAAACCGGGTTTCCCCGCGCCCCTACCCGCAGGGGAAACCGCAGGACCGTGCCATCGGGGTCTGCCGGGATGACACTGCGCCCCTACCCACGGGGGCAACCGGGTTGCCCCGGGCACCCCTGCCCGATGGGTGGCGCAGACGGGCTGCACCCTCCCAACAAAAACGCCCCTCGGACCACTGGCGGGTCGAGAGGCGATCGGGGATCGCGGTGCCACTCTCTCTTCGCGGGCGCTCACGCGCCGCGCGCTCTGCGGGTACTGTCGCCGCGGCCCGTGGGCCCTGGGCGTTCCATACCCCTCGCCCTGATAACGGTGGCGTCTCCGGCGGCTCCTACTGGGTGCGGGATTGCCTGTGGCGCAACCCGCGCATCCGTTCGCTCCGCAGCTCCCGGGTCCATTCCACGGCGCCGTGCGCTCCGGCCTCACACCATCCGCCGGCTCGCTGGGCCGCCGTGCGCCGTGTACTCTTCCCGATCATAGCTGTTGCGGTATGTATCGCGAGGGAGTATAGCACGCTGGAGGCGGGGGTGTCAAACAATTCTGACGCCTGGGGTGCGACGAAACGTTCTGCATGTTCCCCTTCCCCCGGCGGCTGAAGCCGCGGGCTAACGTCCTGCGAAGCCGGCCTGCGCCAGCTTCAGCAGGCTACGGAGATAGCCTTCGCAAGGCTAGCCGGAGCCTTCAGGCTCCCGGCGGGCCGGTGGACCGCGGCGCGTGCAGAGCTTTTCGTCACACCCTGACGCCTGGCCGGTTGGAGGGATACGGGGAAACCTGATCAGTCTGTAAAAAAGTGTTTTGTTAAACCTCCCGCCCCCTCCCCAACCCTCCCCCGCTGGGGGAGGGAGTCCGGCGCCTCCCCCCAACGGGGGGAGGCTGGGAGGGGGGCCAGAAATGCCAGGAAACTTGCTTTACAGACTACTGATTTCCCCATCAACCGGCCCTGGAACGTGAGGAAACCCGTTTCCTAACCCCCTCCCGCCTACCGAATAAACTCGTTCGTAAACGCATCGCCCACTTCTACCGGGCTGGCCAGCAACCCGGCGTCGCGCATGAACTGCTCCGTCGCTTTCCAAAGGTCGGCATCGGTGTAGCCCAGCCCTTCAGTGTTGGTCTTCTCGCTGTACCAGTAGGGCAGGCTCTCCAGGAGCACCTGGCGCTGCAATGCTGAGTCACCCAGATTGGCCTCGGGGATGAAGCCCAGGCTGACCTCGAAGGCTTCATCGGGGTTGTCGAGGGTGGCGCGCAGGCCCTTCAGCGTGGCGGTGACAAAGCCCCGCACCACCTCAGGCGCCTCGGCGATGAGGCGCTCGCTGACGACGATGCCATTCGCGGCCAGGTTGTACACATCGGCGACGCGCAGCACGTCCACCTCGACACCCTGCTGGCGCAGGAGCACCGGCTCGTTCATCGCGTAGCCGATGGCCACCGGCACCTTGTCCTCCAGCACTGCCTGGGCCTGGGTAAAGCCAATCTCCTGCACCGCGAAGGCGCCCTCGTCGAGCTGGTTGGCGTAGCGCAGGGCCAGCAGGCCATAGAAGCTCTCGCCGAAGTTGCCGGGAATGCCGACGGTCTTGCCCTTGAGGTCCTCGGCGCTCTTGAGACCGGTGCTCGATTTGGCGAAGAAGACAATCGGGAACTGCTGGTAGAGGGTCATGACCGTTTTAACCGGCAGGCCCTGCTGGCGGGCCAGGAGGGTGGAGGTGCCGGAGGCGGTGGCGAAATCAACGCCGCTCTCGGGCCAGCTCGCCACCCGTTGCACCACGTCGCTCTCAAAGTTGTAGTCGAAGGTTACGTCGAGCCCGGCCTCGGCGTAGTAGCCCTTTGCCGCGGCCATGTAGTAGGGCGCGAACTGCACGTTGGGAATGTACGACATCGCCAGGGTAACCTTGCGCAGCGCCGGGGCCGACGTGGCCGCGGGCGCCGTCGGTTCGGCCGGCGTGGCCGCGGGCGCCGCCGGTTGCCCGCAGGCGGCGAGGAGCGCGGCCAGGGTGAGGATTAGATAGAGACGCTTGAGCATGGCAGTTCTCTCGTGCGGGGGGGCCGAAGCATTGGCTACGCCAATGCTTCGGCCTTACATTGGCGATCGTTGGGCCGGAGCACCGGCACAGCCGGTGCTCCGGCCTTACCGGTCGACGGCGCTCCTCACGACCCCATCTCCCACCGCACCAGGGTCCGTTCGAGGAGCGACGCGGCGAGGTAGAGGCACAGGGTGATGGTGGCGAGGGTGATCAGGGCCACGAAGATCAGCGGCGTATCGAAGAGACCGCGGGCGATGTTGATCAGCGCGCCCAGGCCCTCGCGCCCGGCGACGAACTCGCCGACCACCGCCCCGGTAGTGGCCAGGGCCAGCCCGGTGCGGACGCCGCCGAAGAGCACCGGCAGGCTGAGGGGCGCCTCGACGTGGCGCAGCATCTGCCAGCGGCTCGCCCCGCTGATCAGGGCCATTTCGCGCAACTCGCGGGGAATGGAGCGCAGCGCCACGATGGTGCTGATCAGCACCGGCAGGAAGGTGATCAGCGCGGCGATCAGCAACTTGCCCGTCAGCCCCGGGCCGAACCAGAGGATGATCAAGGGCGCCACGGCCACCACCGGAATGGCCTGGCTGGCCGCCAGCACGGGGGCCGTGGCCCGCTCCAGCCAGGGCAGGTGCGCCAGGACGTACCCCAGGCCCAGCCCGACGACCAGGGCCAGGCCAAAGCCTCCCAGGGCCACCAGCAGCGTTGCCGCAGTGTGCTTCCAGAGGAGGCCGCTCTGCGCCGCCGCCGCGAAGCGTTCGGCGACCAGGGTCGGACCGGGCAGAATGAAGGGGCGGTAGCCCCCCAGGCTGACCAGCGCCTGCCACAGCAGCAGCAGGCCCATGATCGCCGCGGGCAGCCCGGCCCACTGCAAGCCGCCCAGGGCCACCCACGGCGCGCGCGCCGCCCGCGGCGCTCCGATCTCCCGCTGCATCGGTAACGTTTGCTGCATGCCCACCCTCCCAACAGAAAGCCCCGCTGTGCACGAGCACACCGGGGCAGAACTAACCAGACAGCGCATAACGGCACGGAACGCCGTATGCACCGGATCACAGCATGCGCGAACGAGCGCCAGCTCTATCGCGCGCCGCTGCGTCGTCTGGATCTTCTTTACATCCGGACTGTAACCGTCGGCCCCGGAGTTGCACCGGATCCTGCGTGCCTCGCAACACGCTCGTGGGCTATACCACCGATCGGGAATTTCACCCTGCCCCGAAGATCGTTTGTTAATGGTACATTACCGCGGTCACGGCGAACTGTCAAGCGCGTCAGGTGGTGGTGTGACAACCGAATCCCATTTCGGATTTTGGATTGCCGGGTATGGCCTCCCGATCGCGGCCGGTTGCGGGATCGAGAGGTGCGGAGGGCCGCACCCTCCCAGGAACGCTGTTCGTCTCATACTTGAGGCCGATTGCCCTGCCGCCGAGGACCGGCCAGACCGGCCCTCACAACCCTACCAGAGACCCATGCCGTCAACGGCGGCAGGTGGTACTCTGGTGGCAGGAGCGTACACTGGTCGCACCAGAGGAGAAGACAATGTTCGGACGCTGGCTCAACCGAAACGGCGCGAACAGGTCGCGAAGCGATGCTGGCGGTAACCATCTGATCGATCTGCGGAACGTCGTCAAGACCTACCAGAGCGCCGCCGGGAGCTTCACCGCCCTCAAGGACGTCAGCCTCACGGTGGACGCCGGTGAGTTTGTGGCGATCATCGGCAAGTCTGGCTCCGGCAAGTCCACCCTGATCAACATGATCACCGGTATTGACCGGCCCACCTCCGGCGAGGTGTTCGTGGGCGATACGCCGGTGCACACCCTCAGCGAGGGGCGCATGTCGGTGTGGCGCGGCAGGAACCTGGGGATCATCTTCCAGTTCTTCCAGTTGTTGCCCTCGCTCAGCGTTATTGAGAACGTCATGTTGCCGATGGACTTCTGCAACATGTACCGGCCCTCTGAGCGCCACGCCCGGGCCATGCACCTGCTCGAGCAGGTCGAGATGGCCGATCAGGCCCACAAGTTGCCGTCCGCCATCTCCGGCGGCCAGCAGCAACGGGTCGCTATCGCCCGCGCCCTGGCCAACGACCCGCCCATCCTCATCGCCGACGAGCCGACCGGCAACCTCGACAGCAAGACCTCGGAGGCGGTGTTCCAGCTCTTCGAGCGCCTGGTGGGCGAGGGCAAGACGATCGTGATGGTCACCCACGACAACGACCTGGCCCGGCGCGCCACTCGCTCGGTGATCGTCTCCGACGGCGAGATTGTCAACCAGTACCTGGCCCGGGCGCTGCCGCGCCTCAGCCTCGACCAGTTGATCACCGTCACGCGCCAGCTTGACCGGCTTGCCTTCGAGCCAGGTCAGCCGATCGTGCGCCAGGGGGCCGAGGCCGAGTACTTCTATATCATCACGAAGGGGCGGGTCGAGGTGATCATTGACCAGCCCGGCGGCGGCGAGTTGATCGCCGAGGTGCTCGGCGAGGGCCAGTACTTCGGCGAGCAGGCGCTGCTCGGCGGCGGCGTG
>JAOACN010000566.1 GCA_026417815.1 Chloroflexaceae bacterium
AGATGTGTATAAGAGACAGGCGGTGAAGAAGGGCGAGGTGGTGCGCGCGGTGATCATCCGCACGGCCAAAGAGTATGGCCGGCCCGATGGCTCGCACATCCGCTTCGACGATAATGCCGCCGTGATTATCGGGAAAGAGAACAACCCGCGCGGCACGCGCATCTTCGGGCCAGTGGCCCGCGAACTGCGCGAGAAGCAGTTCATGCGCATCGTCTCGCTGGCGCCGGAAGTGCTCTGATGCAGGAAACACAGGTGCCGCTATGCACGTGAAAACTGGTGATGAGGTGTTGATCATCGCCGGGAAAGATAAGGGCCGCAAGGGCAAGATCAAGCGCGCCCTCCCCCGTGAGGAACGCGTGGTGGTTGAGGGCCTCAACATCGTCAAGCGCCATATGAAGGCCCGCGGCCCCGGTAAACCCGGTGGCATTATCGAGATGGAAGCGCCGCTCCACGTTTCGAACGTGATGCTCATCTGCCCCAGTTGCGGGCGCGCGTCACGGACGGGCCATCGCTTCCTGGAGGAGACCGATCATAAGGGCCGGCCGCGGAAGGTGCGCTTCTGCAAGGCCTGTGACGCGGTCGTGGATAAATAGCTTGGGGCCGCGGGCCGCCCCTTTCCATCCGGCGGGCAGGGGTGTCGGTTCCCCCGCCGGGTCGGGTCGTGGGAAAGCCGCTTTCCCTGCGGTGCGCGTGAAACCCCTGGAGATCAAGATCATGGTTCGATTGCGTGAGAAGTACCTGCAGGAGATCGTGCCGGCCCTGAAGGAGGAGTTCAAGTTCTCGTCAGTGATGGAGGTGCCCCGGCTGACCAAGATCGTGGTCAATGTCGGTGTCGGCGAGGCGGTGCAGAACTCCAAGGCCCTCGATGCCGCGGTGAACGATCTGGCGACGATTACTGGCCAGAAGCCGGTGATCACCCGCGCCCGCAAGTCGATCGCCTCGTTCAAGCTCCGCGAAGGCATGGCCATCGGGGCGATGGTGACGCTCCGCGGCGATCGCATGTACGACTTTTTCGACCGGCTCGTCAACCTGGCCCTGCCCCGTATTCGCGACTTCCGCGGGGTCAGCCGGCGTTCGTTTGATGGACGGGGCAACTTCAGTCTGGGGCTGCGCGAGCAGATCGTCTTCCCGGACATTGACTACGATAAGATTGATAAGTTGCGGGGCCTCGAGGTGGTGATCGTTACCAGCGCCACCAACGATGAGCATGCCTATGCCTTGCTCAAGCGCCTCGGTATGCCGTTTCGCGATTAGTCTGGGCCAGGAGCGCACGCTCACCAGCCCAACACTTTAGGAGGAACACCCTTGGCGAAGACTTCCTGGATCGTCAAAGCGCGACGCCCGCAAAAGTTTAAGGTGCGCGAGTACAACCGTTGTAAAATCTGCGGCCGCTCGCGGGCGTACATGCGGAAATTCGGCATGTGCCGCATCTGCTTTCGGGAACACGCCCTGAAAGGGCTCATTCCGGGTGTGGTCAAATCGAGCTGGTAGAGGTGGGTACCGTACAAATAGCAGATGCGGGGTGGACCGGTTGTGCCACGCCCCGGCGCGAGCAGCGATTAGCTGCGCCCGATGCTCCGCAGGGGCCGTGCCAGCCATCAACCGGCGCCTGACGTGTGAGGAGGCTCCCAGTGAGCGTTAACGATCCCATTGGCGATATGCTGACGCGCATTCGCAATGCCTGCATGGCGCGTCAAAGCGTTGTCAATATCCCTTCGTCGAAGATGAAGCTGGCGATTGCCGATATTCTCAAGCGCGAGGGGTTCATTAAAGATTACGCCGTGATTGAAGGCAAGCCGTACAATACGCTTTCTATCACGCTCAAGTATATGCCCGATCGCCGGCCGGCGATCACCGGCCTGCGCCGGGTGAGCAAGCCCGGCCTGCGCATCTACACCAAACGCGAGGATATTCCCCGGGTGCGCGGGGGCCTCGGTCTGAGCATTCTCTCGACTCCCAAAGGGGTGCTGGCCGGCCACGATGCCTGGCGCGAGCGCGTGGGTGGCGAGGTGCTCTGCTACGTCTGGTAGGGGAGGAAGCTGATATGTCGCGGATTGGAAAAAAGCCGATCGCCGTGCCGAAGGGCGTGCAGGTGACGATCAACGAGGGGAACCACGTGACGGTCAAGGGGCCGAAGGGCGCACTGACCCAGCAGCTCCACCCGGATATGATCATCACCCAGGAGAATGGCACGCTGACCGTCAGCCGGCCGTCGGACAACAAGCAGCATAAGGCGCTCCACGGCCTGACGCGCACCCTCCTCAACAACATGATCGTCGGCGTCACCGATGGCTGGACGCGGGCGCTGGAGATCAACGGCGTCGGCTATCGCGCGGCCCTGGAGGGCCAGACGCTCGTGCTGAGCCTGGGCTTTTCGCACCAGGTGCGGATCGATCCTCCACCCAACGTGCAGTATGTGGTTGGCGAGCGCAAGAGCGCCAGCGAACCGTTGAGCCTCCTGGTGCGCGGGATTGATAAGCAGGTGGTCGGTGAGGAAGCGGCCCGCATCCGCAGCCTCCGCCCGCCCGAGCCTTATAAGGGCAAGGGCATTAAGTACGCCGAGGAGAAGATCCGCCGCAAGGCCGGCAAGGCCGGCAGGGCCAAGTAAGGCGCACGCGGTTCCACCCGCCCGAGGGCCCGGAACCGCTGGCGCCGGTTTCGATGCTCGTCGATGGGGGATGCTGTCTCCATCGCTAGTGCAAGGGTATCAAACTATGGGTAGGCGAACTCCGCGCGAACTGCGCATTCGACGCCACCAGCGCCTGCGCAAGCGCGTGAGCGGCACGTATGAACGCCCGCGCCTGTGCGTCTTCCGCAGCAATGCGCACATTTACGCCCAGGTCATCAATGATGTCGAGGGCCGCACGCTGGTGGCCGCCTCGACGACCGAGAAGGGCTGGAGCGGTGGCGAGGGTAAGACGAAAACCGAAGAAGCGGCCCTGGTCGGGCGCCTGATCGCCGAACGGGCGCTGGCGGCCGGGGTCACGAAAGTGGTATTTGATCGGGGCGGCTACAAGTACCACGGGCGCGTCAAGGCGCTCGCTGAGGCAGCCCGTGAGGCCGGCCTCAATTTCTAGGCGCCACCGTTGTGGGAGGAAGCGTGAACCGAGAACGAATCAATCCCGATGGGCTCGACCTTGAAGAGCGCGTCGTACAGATCAATCGTGTGTCAAAAGTGGTGAAGGGCGGCCGGCGCTTCAGCTTCAGCACGGTGGTCGTCGTCGGTGACGGCAAGGGCGTTGTAGGCGTGGGCATGGGCAAGGCCGCCGAAGTGCCCGAGGCCATCCGCAAAGGTACCGAGGCCGCCAAGAAGAACTTGATCCGTGTGCCCCTGGTGGGCGGGACGGTGCCCCACGAGGTGCTGGCGAAGTTTTCCGCCACCAGGGTGATGATCCGGCCCGCCGCGCCGGGCACCGGCGTGATCGCCGGTCGCGGCGTTCGCCCGGTGGTTGAAGCCGCGGGGATCAAGGACGTGCTCTCCAAGGTCTACGGCAGCAACAATCCGGTGAACGTCGTCAAAGCGGCCTTTCAGGCCCTGAGCGAAATGACCTCGCTGAGTGAAATGGCCCGGCGCCGTGATATGACGCCGCACGAACTGGCCGCGCGGCGCAGCCGGCGCAAGCCGGCAAGCGAGGAGGCCGCGGTATGAGCAAGCTCCGTATTACCTATCGCAAGAGTACGATTGGCTACGCCCAGGACCAGAAGGATACCATCCGCTCGCTGGGGCTGCGCAAACTGGGCCAGTCGGTGATCAAGCCCGATAATCCCTCCATCCGCGGTATGCTGTTTAAGGTGCGGCACCTGGTGGAGGTCGAAGAACTTCCCGACGAGGTGGCGGCATGAAACTGCACGACTTGAAGCCCGCCGAGGGCGCCAACCGGAAGTCCAAACGGGTGGGCCGCGGCCACGGCTCGGGCAAAGGCAAGACCGCCGGCAAAGGCATGATGGGCCAGAAGGCCCGCAGCGGCCCCGGGCCGTACCGCACCTTCGAGGGCGGGCAGAACCGCCTCGTCAAGCGCATGCCCTTCAAACGGGGCTTCACCAATATCTTTCGGGTGGAGTACGAGACGGTGAACGTCGGGCGGCTCGCCACCTGGCCCGCCGAGCTGGAGGTGACCCCGGCGACGCTGCTGGAAGCGCGGGTGGTGCGGCGCAAGGCCCGCCCGGTGAAGATCCTCGGCGATGGCGAACTGACCCGACCGTTGACGGTGCATGCCCATAAGTTCAGCGCCAGCGCGCGCCAGAAGATCGAGGCTGCCGGCGGAACGGTGGTGGAACTGCCCCTGACCATCGAGCGCCATTCCCGCTCCCGTGGGCCCAATCCGTCCATGCGCAACGCCGCGGCGAAGAAGGCCCGGGCCGAGACGCGCTGATCATCACCGGAGCACGGAACAGCCAGGCTTTCCCCTGGTGCCACAGGTATTTGCCAACAACTCACCGCGCATCCCCGGAGATGCGCGGTGAGCGAGGAACACGCGACGATGCTTCAGGCTCTCATTCGCGCCATTCAGTTGCCCGATCTGCGACGGCGCATCCTCTTTACCCTGGGGATGCTGCTGATTTTCCGCCTGATCGCGCACATTCCGGTGCCGAATATCAATCCGGCGTCACTGGCCCAGCTTCAGGAGGCCCTGGCCACCAACCAGCTGGCCCAGTTGCTCAACCTCTTCGCTGGCGGCGCGCTGCAGAACTTCTCAGTGGCGGCGATGGGGGTGTACCCCTACATCACCGCGTCGATTATCATGCAGTTGCTCCAGCCGCTCATCCCCGCGCTCCAGGAACTGCAGCGCGAGGGCGAACAGGGACGGATCAAGCTCAACCGCTATCAGATGTGGCTGACCATCCCCCTGGCCTACCTCCAGGCTTATGGCCAGACCCTGACCATCGAGCGCAGCTTCGGCGCCGACCAGTCGCTCTTCCGCACCCCGTTCGATATCGTCAACAACTTCCTGCCGACCTTTACCATTCTGACCAGCATGGTCGCCGGCACGATGCTGCTGGTGTGGATGGGCGAACTGATCAATGAGCGCGGCATTGGCCAGGGCATCTCGGTGATCATCTTCGGCGGCATCGTCTCGCGCCTGCCGGCGGTGATTGTCCAGGGCGTGCAGATCAGCCAGACCGGGGACGTGGGCACGTTCATTGGCCTGGCCCTGTTCATCGCCATCGCCCTGGTGACCATCGTCGGGATCGTGCTCATCCAGGAGGGCCAGCGGCGCATCCCCGTGCAGTACGCCAAGCGCGTGCGCGGCAACAAGGTCTATGGCGGGCAGAGCAGCCATATTC
>JAOACN010000615.1 GCA_026417815.1 Chloroflexaceae bacterium
TCCGACTACAGTGAGGAGTTGCTGCCCTTCCTCGGGGAGTACGCCGAGGTCGTCCTGTTTGTCGAGGATGGTTTGCGCCCGACCAACCCCTGTCTGACGCGGCGCCTGGAGGTGCTGCCGCTGCGCCGCCTGCCGCGCGAGCTGCGGCGGCGACGTTACGATGCCCTGGTGTACCATATGGGCAACAGCCCGGCGCACGGAGCGATCTGGGACGCGGCCCGGAGGCTGCCGGGCGTTGTTGTGCTGCACGATTTTGTCCTGCACCACTTTATGCTCTGGTACGCCGCCAGCCGGCTGCGGGACGTGCAAAGCTACGTTCGCGCGATGGAAACACGCTATGGGGCTGCCGGCGCGCACATGGCCCAGCTCATGATCCGCTCGCGGTTCACCGATGCGGCCTTCGACTTCCCCTGCTGCGAGCCGGTGCTCGACAGCGCCATCGGGCTGATCGCCCATAGCCGCTACGTGGTCGAGCGCGCCGCTGCGCTGCGCCCCGACCTGCCCATGGCCGTCGTGCCCATGGGCGTCCCGCTGCCGGATCTGCCGGGGCGTGAGGAGGCGCGCAGGCGTCTCGGCCTGCCCCCGGAAGCGGTGGTGCTGGCGAGTTTCGGTCACATCAACGCCTGGAAGCGCGTCGAGCCGACCCTGCGGGCGCTGGCCGCGCTGCGCGCCGAGGGCCACGACGCGCGCTATCTGCTGGTGGGCAGCGTCTCGCCGAACTACGATCTCGCCGGGCTGATCGCCCGCTCGGGGCTGGGCGACGCCGTGACGGTGACCGGCTACGTGCCCCGCGCCGCGTTTGAGGCCTACGTTGCCGCCGCCGACATCTGCGTCAACCTGCGCCATCCAACTGGCGGCGAGACGAGCGCCAGCCTGCTGCGGCTACTCGGCGCCGGGCGCCCGACCCTGGTGAGCGCCGTCGGCGCCTTCGCCGAACTGCCGCCCGGCGTGGCCGCCCAGGTGGACCCTGGCCCCGCCGAGGGCGATGAGATCCTCGCCTATTGCCGGCTGCTGCTGGCGCGCCCGGAGCTTGCAGCGGCCCTGGGGGCGCGGGCGCGGGCCTACGTGGCCGCCGAACACACCCTCGAACGGGCCGCTGCGGGGTATGCCCGCTTCCTCGCCCAGGTGTACGGCTGGCCGGTGGTGCGCAGGATCCGCTCCACGCCCCTGTGGCCCTTGCGCCTGGAGGAGGGAGAAGCGGCCACCGTCGCCAGCGCCCCGGCATCAACGTCCGCCACGCCCTCGCCGCCCGTGGCGCCCCCGCCCCTTGTGGCCAGCGCGGCGCGCGCCCTGGCGGAGATCGGGCTGACGGGGGAGGATACCGGGGTCCTGTCGAACGTGGCGCAGCGCATCGCTGAACTGAGTTGAAGGGGGAAACCAGGTTTCTCCACGCCCCTGCCGGATGGGCAGGGGGCGGGGAGGACGCAGCCCACCTGGAACCTCTTCTTCGACCGTCCCGCCGTTGTTACGAAAGGCAACCAGTAATGGCCATACCAACGCAGGCAGGCGAGACCCGGGCGGGGTTCGGTCTGCCTGTCACCGATGTGACGATGATTGCGGTAGTAATGATCTGGGGTCTGAACTTCAGCGCCATGAAGATCGGGCTGCGCGAGATCCCGCCGCTGGCCTTCGCCGGGCTGCGCTTCGCCGGAGCGTCGGTGCTGCTCTGGTTGCTGCTGGCCTGGCGCGAAGGGCCGCTCCGCCTGCCCCGCGGCACGCTGTGGAAGCTGACCTGGGTGGGATTCGTCGGTAATACCCTCTACCAGCTCGGGTTCACCTACGGCCTGCGGATCACCACCGCCGCCAACGCCTCGCTGCTGATCGCCACGACCCCGGCCCTGGTGGCCTTCTTCGGCGCGCTCCTCGGCATCGAGCGCCTGCGCCGGCACACCATCGCCGGCATCATTCTGGCCTTCCTCGGCGTGGCCCTGGTGGTCGCTTCGGGGCAACTCCACTTTACCACCGAAAGTGTACTTGGCGACCTGCTGCTCTTCGGCTGCGCGCTGTGCTGGACGATCTACACCCTGGGCGTGCGGACGCTGGTCCAGGGTCTTTCGCCCCTGGCAATCACCACCTGGACAACGATTACCGGCGCGCCGGCGCTGCTGCTGATGGGCATCC
>JAOACN010000639.1 GCA_026417815.1 Chloroflexaceae bacterium
TCTCGCTCGAAAAACCCTACCTCTGAGAGGAGACCGGGGGGGCAGAAATGCAAGGAAACTGATTTCACGGACTACTCAAGGGGGGAACAGGGCGTGGACGATCGCGCAGCGCCGTGATCCAGAGAGGCTTTCAACCATCCTGGCCTCTGTGCGCCGCGGTCCCTTTGAACGAGCGCCGCGGCGGCGTCCGGCAACCGGATGCGAACTGCGCGACGGGCAAGCTCCTGCGAGGGCTCCTCGTCTTCGTCCCACTCGCCGAGCGGATCGACCCGGGGCGGCGCCGGGTTGGCGGCCAGCTTTGTCGAGGAAGGCGAGGGTGCGCGCATCGAGCAGGCGCAACGCATCCGGCACGAAAAGATCGAGAAACTCGAGGAAGAACTCCTGGAGGAGTGGCTTGAACAGCGTGTCGTGATCGATGCGCATCCGCAGCGCCTTTGTGCCGGAGAAGCGGGCGTGTCAGGCAGTGCGGGCGCCGGCATCACGGGACAGGAGCCGCCGCATCGCGCCGGGCTGAAGCCCTCGCTGAGCGCGTGACATGCAGATGTACCGCGGAGCGCGCAGGGGAACGGCAAGGATGAGCCGTATACGTCAATCCAAAATCCAAAATGGATATCACTGTGCATCCAGTTGTAGCCGCCCTGTTCGAACACCCCGATCATCGCCGCCTCGGTAGCGCGGGAGGGGCCGCGATCCGCCGGCCGGTGCTGGGCGATCAGATCGCGGAGCAGCGCGTGCTCGTCGGTCGCCGCTTGCGGTTCCGAGTAGCAGGCGGGCACGATCGCCGCCAGCGTGTTGAGGCGAAGCTGCGGCTGCGGCGGCGCTCAACGCCGAGGCGGCAGGTGATGCCGATCGCCGGAGCGCGAAGCTCAACCGCGCCTGCAGTGACCTGCAGGATCTTACGGGGCAGGGGGCGGGCCTGGGCGCGTTGGCCGCACTGATCGGGTGCGTGCCGTAGGCCGCGCAGGTCCCCGAGCGCGATGACGCGCCCCGCGCCGCCTTCCGCACATGACTGCTGACCCGCCCAGCCGAAGACGTTGTCATCATCGACGCGCAAGGAGGTATGGCATTACGCCGCCCCTTGCCGCAGTTCAAAGGGCTGGATCAAGACCTCCCGCCGGCGCCCTGCAACCACTGCGGCGCCGCTCACCCGATGGCGTCCGCGCCGGCCCGACGGTGTTTGCGCAGACGCCGGCGCTCACGTCGCACCCTGCACGCTGCTTCCCCTGGTGGGCGCACACATGTTCGTGTGCTATAATGCGATGTGACAGGCTTGCTCGTTTCGAGGCCCCTGGCGCTGCGCGGTATGGACGATGAAGCCACGCCGCTCTCCACTGTGCTGACTTGAAGGTGGTGTTTAGCAGGCCGGGCAAGTCCTGGTGTTCCGATTTCCTCAGACCGACCTGTCGGAGGGCAGCCGCCGCTGGTCACCTCGCTGACGTCTGGGTACCCGCCGGTGACCGACGAACTCCTGCGCGAAATCGTTGAGCGCATCCGGGCGACCGGCAACCCGCTCAAAATTGTGCTGTTCGGCTCGCACGCTCGTGGCGATGCTCGCCCGGACAGCGACTTCGACATCCTGGTGATCGAGGAGTCGGACCTGCCGCGCTACAGGCGCGCGCCGCGCTACCTGCGCGCGCTTGTCGGTCTATTTCCAGCAAAAGACGTTCGTGCCCCAGGCGTTCGTCACGACCGCGCTGCGTGAAGGCAAGGTGCTGTATGAGCGAGGCGACTGACCTGGCGCGCGGCTGGCTGGCCAGAGGGGATAGCGACCTGTTTAGCGCGCGGCTCATCGCGACAAGCTCTGGCCCGTATGATACGGCCTGCTTTCATGCCCAGCCGGCCGCGGAGAAGTACCTGAAGGGACTGCTCGCTTTCGCAGGGCAGCCGGTTCCGCTTACGCATAACCTTGAGGAGCTTGAGCGCTCTGTGCAACGCTCAATCCGGCGCCGGATTTCACGGGACTGGACCTGACGCAGGTGACCCCCTATGCCGTTCAGTTGCGGTATGACCCTGATTTCTGGCCCGATCAGGCTACCGCAGCCGAGGCGCTCGCGCTGGCTGAGCGAGTCCGCGCGGTGGTACTGGCCGTGTTGCCCCAGGCCGCGCATCCGCAGTGAAGACACGCATCCGGGTAGCACGTCGCTTATCATCTGCTTACCTCTACATTGTCCCTTTGCCGCTGGCGAAGGTGCGGGGGCCGCAGGCTCCCAAAGATCTTTCCTTCCTGGTGCGGCACGGGGCTGTCTCTTATACACATCT
>JAOACN010000709.1 GCA_026417815.1 Chloroflexaceae bacterium
TTGGCGGGCTGCTCTTCGCCTGGCTGTTGCTGGCCACCCGCGGCCCGAGCGCCCCGGCACTGCTCCCCGTCGACGTGCACCTATACGCCGCAACGACGCCGAACATTGGTGGCGTGGTCGAGGGCGAACAACTCCGCCGCACGCTCCGGGACGGGCTTGGCATACCCGAACCCGAAGCCCTTGTTGCGCCCATTGAAGCCTTGCTCGGCGTGAGCCTGCGCGAGCACGTCGCGCCATGGCTGGGCAGCGAGATCGCCGTGGCGGTGCGCGGCGCTGACCCGGCGCAGCTTCGGAGCGCCGATCCCGGCGTGGCCCTGCTGGAACACGCTGAAGTGGTGTTCCTTTTCGCTTCCAGGAACGATCCCCAGGCCCTGGCCTTTCTCGACAAGCACCGCGCCGCCCGCGAGGCCCGCGGCGAAACCATTGCCACCCTTGAGCGCAACGGCGCGACGATTTACTACGCCAGGGGCGGCGAACCCGGTCCGATCGCGGCATTCGCCCTGATCCAGCATTACGTGGTCTTTGCCAACCGCCCGGAGGCACTCGAACGTCTTGCACTGGCCGAGGCGGGGACGGGGGCAACCCTGGCGCAGACGCCCGGGTTCATCCGCTTCCAGGAGGACAGGACCGCGGCCCGCGCCGGGGCGATCTACACCGATGGAACCCCCGCCGCCGAGGAGGCCCGGGCGGCATTGCGCGACGTGCTCATGGGCCGATTGTAGGGCCGAAGCACTGGCTACGCCAGTGCTTCGGCCCTACTGGCTGGCGGCAGCGACGATCCGTTGCAGATACCGCTGCCAATTGGCCTGATTGGCGCGGGTGATCCGGCGCACGGCCTCGATGTCGCCGCTCTCGCCGGCCTCATAGGCCGCCGCCAGCGACTCCTGAAAGGTGCGGGCCAGGTCGGCCACTGCCCGCCGCAACTCGCTGTTCATCTGCCGCTGGCGCTCCAACTGTTCCTGTAGCCAGGCGTTCAAACGTTCCAGTTCCGCGATGCGTTCCTCGGGAGACATAGGCGTGGCACTCCGTAGCTCGTGAAACGACGCTTCCTTCCCTGAGCGGCTGGAAGGGCGTGGGGAAACCTGGTTTCCCCACGCCCCTCCCTGAGGGGAGGGGCTGGGAGGGCTACGCACTCCCAGAAAAGGAATCGGACAACCAGGTTATCCGGATAGGCTCTAAGCAAAAACGCCCCACCTGGAACCCAGGAAGGGCGCGCCGTGCGTGGCGGGGAGAGCGAGATTCGAACTCGCGAGGGCTTTTTACACCCTACTCGTTTTCGAGACGAGCACGTTCAACCACTCCGTCATCTCCCCGTATGCCACCGTTTATTATACGCGGTTGCAGGGTTGCGTCAAGGCTGCCAGTTCGCCCAAAGAGCTGATGCAACGTCCGCCTCCGGCGGGGGTAAGGGCGGCTACGCCGCCAGGACCAACGAACATTGTGGAGCCTGGCGCTTGCCCCAAAGACGTTGCATCAGCCCCTACCAGTCAGAGCGGGGGTGGGGAAACCGGGTGTTCCCACCCCGTCAGACAGGGCGGCTGGGGAGCCACGCCCTCCCGGGAAAACCCATTGTCATCCCTTCCCTATAGTGAGCGGCGCAGCCGCGCAGGGCCTAGGGCGTCGGGGTAGACGGCTGCGCTTCGGGCTGCGCCGGTGGCGTTACCACCGCCGTGGTCTCACCCATGCGATTGAGCAGCAAAGTCAGATCGGTATTCGGATCTATGAACCAGATATTGCCATTATCCAGCATCTGGACCATGAGTTCGCGTTTCCGCAACTCGAACAACTCAGGATTCTCGCGCCAGTAGCGCCCCTCGATGGCCCGCACCTGAGCCTCGCGATTGGCCGCCTCCAGGGCCGCCGCGGTCTTGCCGCGCTCGCGCGTCAGGGCGACCTGGGCCTCCTGCTCGGCCTGGAACAGATTGTTGGCCTGCTGGGCCTCAATCTGCTCCCGCCGCTTCTGCTCGGTTTCGATCTGCACCTCCAGATTGGCCTTCTCGGCCAGCAGCCGGGCGTATTCCTCGCCGACCTTGATATCGAGCACTTTCACATCGTAGATCTGGATGTAGAGCTGCTCGCTGGGGCTGCGCCGGCCAGCTTCGCTGGTCGTCAAAAACTGCCGGATGCGCGCGGCAAAGCCGCCCCGGTCGGAGAGGGCCTGGTCGAGGGTGAACTGCGTGCTAGCGCTCTTGAGCGCATCGTTGATGTAGCCGTCGAGGGGCTCGATCAACTGCTCGTCGCGCACACCGATCTCGCCGTAACTGGCCCGCAACGCATCAGGACTGGTGAGCCGGCTGTAGTCCACCTGAATATCAATGTCGTAGAGTTGCTTATCGCTACTGGCAACGTTCTGCGAGATAGTGCGGGTCTGCCGGCGGACGTTCACCACCTCAATCGTCGTAAAGGGAGCAAAGGGCCGGAAAAAGATCCCCGGTTCCTGCACACCTTCAACGCGACCCTGCGTCACAATGATGCCCCGCTCGCCCTCGTTGACCTGGGCAAACTTCATGGTCGAGAGACCGAGGCCCACCACCACCACGATCAGCACCGCTATGCCGATCAGACCCGTCCAGGCGCGCGAACCGCGCGCCCTACCCTGCTGTGTGGTCATGCTCTGGCTCCTTTGTGTTGCGTCTTACGGGAGTTCCTGGGGGAGCTGCGCGCTCCTGAACCTTCCGGTGCTTCACGCTTCGTGGCGCGCGCTGTTCATTATACTTTCCAGGTGCAACGAACGGTGGTTCATGCACCTTTGCCGCAGGGCGCATCCATTATGGGCCAGGCCCCGGACCCCGGTTTTTTCGGTGGTCTTTGCGGCAGGGCTGATGCGACGTCTCTGGGCCTCGCCCCGAAGACGTTGCATCAGCCCTGATTTTTGCGGCTGCGCCGCCCCACACCCCGTCGTGGGAGACGGACGTTGCTCCACCTCGCCTGCGCCAACACAGACGCCTGCCACTCAGGTGGCAGGCGCCGGGGTGAAGCAGACGCGGCTGACCTCAATGCTGCAGGCGCTCGGCGCGCGCGCGTTCGGCTTCGGAAAAGCCGAGGGCCTCGGCGACAATGTACAGCGGGCGGCCCTTCACTTCGTCGTAGATCCGTCCCACATACTCGCCGATAATACCCAGCGAGATGAGCTGCACGGCGCCGATGAACAGCACACTGGCCAGCGTCGAGGCCTGACCGTAGAAGGCTGCGTCCTGGGGCGTGGCACTGCCCAGACGCATAATGAACACCACCAGGATGAAGATCAGGCTCAGGGCGGCTACGATAAAGCCCAGGTAGGTAGCCAGTTGCAGCGGCAGGTAGGAAAAGCTGGTAATACCATCGAGGGCGAACTTGAGCATCTTGCGGAAGGGGTACTTGGTGCTGCCCGCCTTGCGCGCGTGGCGGGTGTAGCTGACCCCCGTGCTGCGGAAGCCGACCCACACTGAAAGCCCGCGCATAAAGCGATGATGCTCGCGGATGCGGTTCAGCGCATCCACCACCTTCCGGTCCATCAGGCGGAAGTCGCCCGCGTCAACCGGCAGTTCGACGTTGGTAATTCTGGCGATCAGGCGGTAGAAGGCCGAGGCGGTCGCGCGCTTGAACCAGGTCTCACCCTCGCGTTCCTCACGCACGGCGTAGACCACTTCGTAGCCCTCGCGCCACCTGGCGATCAACTCGGGGATGACCTCTGGCGGGTCCTGCAGGTCCGAGTCAATCACGATCACGGCGCGGCCCCGGGCGTAATCCGTGCCAGCGGTGATCGCCAGTTGATGGCCAAAGTTGCGTGAGAAGTTGATCACCCGCACACGCGGATCACGCTCGTGGATGGCCCGCAGGATCAGGCCCGAGCGGTCACGGCTCCCATCGTTGACCAGCACCAGCTCAAACGGCTCACCCAGGGGTTCCAGGGCGGCGACGGCGCGCTGGCAGAACTCCTCAATCAGCGCCTCTTCGTTAAACACCGGCGCCACCACCGAGAAGGTCGGCGGGCCTGGCTCTGTCACAAGCTGTGGTTCAGGGGCTACTTCGGTGACCAGGGACATGGCAGCCTTTCCTCCAACCTGATGTAGGACCTGGTTTTGCTGCGCGGCGCGTTGTGCACTCTTGCAGGGCTCCTCTACTACTCTCTTCAACCGCGCGCAACGGCGAGCGGCCGCAACTCGTCCCAGTTGGGACCACTTTCGACATCAACCGCCAGGGGGGCCTCAAGCTCGTACACGTGTTCCATTACCTCGGCGACCAGGCGCGCCGCGGTCTCAACTTCGGCTTCGGGCGCTTCGAGGATCAGCTCGTCGTGCACCTGAAGTAACAGGCGGGTCGCCAACCTACGCTCCTGAAGTTGCCGATGGACATTGATCATGGCAATCTTCATCAGGTCGGCGGCGGTGCCCTGGATGGGCGCATTGATCGCCTCGCGCATCGCCGCCTGGGCGCGGGCGCCCTTCGCCTCGCGCATCAATTCAGGGAAGTGACGCCGGCGGCCAAACAGGGTGCTCACGTAGCCCGTCTTACGGGCATGTTCCAGGGTCGCGTCAATGTAGGTGCGGATGCCGGGAAAACTGGCGAACACGCCATCAATCAGCGCCTGGGCCTCGGCGCGTTCGAGGCCCAGACGCTGGGCCAGCCCGAAGGCGCTGATGCCGTAGATAATGCCAAAGACCACCGTCTTGGCGATACGGCGCTGGTTCTTATCCACCTGGTCCTGCGGGACGCCAAAGAGCCGCGCGGCGGTGGCGGCGTGAATGTCGCGGCCGGCGCGAAAGGTTTCGAGCAGGGCCGGATCGCGGGTGATGTGGGCCAGCACGCGCAGCTCGATCTGCGAATAGTCGGCGGCGATGAACCGGTGGCCCGGCGCGGCCACGAAGCCGCGCCGGATCTCGCGGCCCTCCTCGGTGCGCACGGGGATGTTCTGCAGGTTCGGCGAGTCGGAGGAGAGGCGCCCGGTGGCCGCGCCGATCTGGTTGTACGAGGTATGAATGCGTCCGGTGCGCGGGTTGACCAGGGCCGGCAGGGCGTCAACGTAGGTGCTCTTCAGCTTCGTCAACTGGCGGTAGCGCAGGATGCTGGCGGCGATGGGCGCCAGGGGCGCGAGTTGCTCCAGCACCTCGGCGGTAATCGAGTAGCCGCCATTCTTCAGGCGGCTCAGGCCGAGGGCCTTCGGGTCAAGCCCGAACTTGCCACTCTCGAAGAGCACCTGGTTGAGTTGCTGCCCCGAGTTGATGTTGAACGGCTCGCCGGCCTGGGCATAGATCTCCGCCTCCAGGGCCGCGATGCGGGCCTCCAGGTTGGCGGCCAGCTGGCGCATATAGGCCACGTCGAGCAGAATACCCGCCCGCTCCATATCGGCGAGCACGGGGATCAGGGGCAACTCGAGGCGGGTAAAGAGTTCGCCGAGGCGGTCGTAGCGGGCAAGCTCCGCCTCCAGCACCGCCTTGAGCCGCAGGGGGAGATCGGCATCGGCGGCGGCGTAGGGAGCGGCCCGTTCTACCGGCACCTCGGCGAAGCTGCGCTGCTCGCGCCCCCGGCCAATCAACTCCTCGATCGGGGTGGGCGGTTCGGGGAGGCGCAACTCGAAGAAGGCCAGTTCCTTCAGCCCGACGCGCTGCTTGCCGAGCAGCGCCGCCGCGATCATGGTGTCGAAGGCCAGCCCGCGCACCGTGATCCCTTCGGTCATCAGCATTTCGAGGTCGAACTTGGCGTTGTGGGCGTACTTGGCCCTGGCGGGATCCTCGAAGAACGGGCGCAGCGCGGCCAGCGCCCGGGCGCGAGGCAACTGCGGGCCGCTGTGGTGGCCAAAGGGCACGTACACCGCCTCGCCGGGGGCAATGGCGAGCGAAATGCCCACCAGGTCGCTGCCGAAGGGTCGCAGGCCAGTGGCCTCGGTATCGAAGGCGAACGCCGGCGCAGCGGCGAGGCGCGTCGCCAGGTCGGCCAGATCGGCCTCGGTAGCGATCAGCCGGTACTCGCCATAGCTCACCGGGGTCGGGACCACTATGGGCCGCTCCGTCTCGAAGAGCGGCAACTGCTCCACACCGCCACGCTCCGGCGGCCCGGGGGGCAGCGTCGCCGGCAGCGTCTCGGAGAACATGTCCTGCTGGACGACCACCGGCTCCGCCGCGCCGTTGGCGACGGGTACAGCGGGCGCGGCAGCAACTCCCGAGGACGGCGGCAATTTCTTGATCAGACCGGAAGTGGCGCCGATCTCCAGTTCCTGAAACAGGCGGATCACCGCCCCGCGGTCGTAATCATGCACCCTCGCCGCCTCAAGGTCGAGCGTCACGGGCGCGTCACGGACAATCGTCGCCAGGCGCTTGCTGAACTCCGCCACCTCGCGCTGTCCCTCCAGCACCTTCTTGTAGCGATTGGGCGCTTCCTCAAGGTGGTCGAAGAGGTTCTCAATCGAGCCAAACTGCTTGAGCAGGGCGATGGCGCCCTTTTCGCCGATGCCCCTGACGCCGGGGATATTGTCGCTCGCGTCGCCCTTCAGGCCCCGCAGGTCGGCCAGTTGCGCCGGAACCAGGCCATCGTAACGCTCGCGCACCTTCGCCAGATCGTAGAGGGTGGTGGTGGTGCGGGCGCCGTAGGGATTGGCCAGGATCACGCGGACGTGTTCGTCCACCAGTTGCAGCGTATCGGTATCGCCGGTGAGGATGAGTGTCTCCAGGCCCCGGGCAGTGGCCTGCCGGGCCAGGGTGCCGATCACATCATCGGCCTCGTAGCCCTCGGCGGTGTAGACGGGAATGTTGAGCGCCTGGACGAACTGCTTGATGCGCTCCAGTTGCGGCTCGAACTCCTCGGGCGTTTCGGCGCGACCGGCCTTGTACTCGGCGTAGAGATCATCGCGGAAGGTGCGGCCCACGTCGAAGGCCACGGCCAGGTACTCCGGCTGCTGTTCCTGGAGCATGGTCAGGAGCATCTGGGCAAACCCGAAGACCGCATAGGTCGGCTCGCCGCGCGATGAGCGCAGATCAGCGTCCTTCAGCGCGTGAAAGGCGCGAAAGGCAAGAGCATGACCATCTATCAGCGCCAGACGCTTCGGCTGCGACATGCCGGCCCCTTCCCGGTCAAAGCGATCGCTACGGGCAATTATACCATCGCGCGCCTCAACGCTGCCTAAACAGCGCCTTGCGCGTGGATGAGAGAATAAAAAGGCCAGTCGCGGGAATCGGCGCCGATCGCCGGCGAGGAGGGTGGGGACGCCTGGTTTCCCCTCGCCAATCGGCGTTGGGGCGCCGCAGCCTTCCCCGCGCTCTTCGAGGTGTTCGGGTGCACAACCCTTGCACCGAAATTGGTTGCTTGAGATCGCAAAGTAATGTATAATAGCCGCCGCGGTTTTCCCCTTGTCAAGTACAGATGCTCAGGAGCAACCATGAAACGACGCGAGTTTCTCCGTGGCGCGGCAGCCGGTGTTCTTGGCGGTCTCGGGATGACCCTGGCGGCGTGCGCTGGCGCGCCCGCGGCGCCCCCCGCGGGTGGCGGCGCGACGTCCCCGGCGGCTGGCGGTGCGACCGCCGAGCCGACCGCGCCGCAGGCCCAGGCCCCGGCGCAGGGGTCGTCGCTCCCGGCGGTGGAGTGGCGCATGGGTACGAGCTGGCCAATCGCCCTCGACACAATCTACGGCGGCGCGACGGTGCTGGCCGAGCGGGTGGGTGAGTTGTCGGGCGGGATGTTCAAGATCACCACCTTCCCCGCCGGCGAACTGTTCCCCGGCCTGGAGGTGGTGCAGAACGTGCAGCAGGGGACGGTCGAGTCCGGCCACACGGCGCTGTACTACTA
>JAOACN010000738.1 GCA_026417815.1 Chloroflexaceae bacterium
AGATGTGTATAAGAGACAGGTGTTGAGATTCTCCAGTTCAATGCCAATCGAGAAGCGGTTGCAATGCTGTACGACGCGCCCATCCACGGCCCAGACGCTCGCGCCGGCGTGCCAGGCAACGTCTTCTTCTTTAACCAGTTGCACAACCCGCCCATCACGGCCGATGTAGTAATGCACCGAGACAGGACGGCGCTCATCGCCACCCTGGCGCAGCCAGTTGAGGTCGCCGGGGGCGCGCCCGGCAGTGGCGTGGATCACGACCATACGCACCCGGGTGAGGGCGCCAGGCTGGTAGTGCTGGCGGGTCATGCCGAGCCATTCGATGTGCATTGGTGTTGTTCCTCCGGTATGCGGTCGGCAAGGGCGCATGCGGCTTCGCCGCGCAACGATGGGTTGAAAAGAATGCTCTTCTGGGAGGGCCGGGTCCTCCCGGATCCTCCGGCGGGGGGCGCGGGAAAACCGGGGTGCCCCACCCCCTGCCGCAGGGGGACGGATGTGGGGAAACCGGATTTCCCCACCACCCTCCCTTGTCGTGCTACGATCGATCCTCCATTGACACGCCGCTAATGTGACCGCCGTCGAGGGCGACGACGCGCTGGGCCGAGCCGGCGCGACCCTGGATGCGCAGGGCGCGGATCTGCCCGCCGCGGGCCAGCACCATCTGCCGGGCGGCGGGAGGCGCCGCCTCTCCGGCGGGATCGGCGGCGGGCGGGCGGAGGTAAAACGGCCCACCGTCGCGGTCACGCAGGTAGAGGGCCGGCACGAACCAGGAGACGCGATCGCGTTCCTCAACGAACAGGGCGCGCCGGGCAAGGGCGACAGCATCTTGCAGACTGCGCCCGGTGGCGAGGGCCTGGTAGAGCAGGGCGCCGGCGCGCCCGGCGGCGCCGGCGCGCACGCTGAGTTGCATCCCCAGCACGGCGGGTACACCGTTGGCGCAGAGGGCCTGGGCCACCCCGGCGACGAGGGGCGCGCTTGCGCCGAGCATGGCGCCCTGACAGGCGTGCAGCACCACCAGCGCGACACCGCCAAAAAGGGCGGCCAGGGTTGAGGCGGGCGTCCAGGCCACGCCGGGGCCATCGTCGAGGAGCAACGCGCCCTCGCCGTTGAGGTAGCGCCCGTGGCCGTAGAAATGCACGATGTCGGGCGGCGGGCCGGCGCCGAGGGCCTGAACCACCGTGGCGCGGCTGGCCGGTTCCACCTCGAGCACCGTGGCGCGCCCGGCATCGATCAGCGGCTGCCAGGCATCAAGACGGGCGGCGCGTTCGACCTGCCGTAACTCGGGGCCGATGCCGGCCTGAGGCGAGACGGCCAGAATGCGTAGCGGGCCGCTGGATTGGCGCGGCGGCGGCAGAGCCTGCGGCAGATCCAGCCGCCGCGCGATGCTACTGGCGCCGCCGTGGGCCAGGGCCAGCGGTAGCGGCCCATCGTCCCAGAGCAGTTCCCAGGGCAGGGCGGCCAGGTCGGTCGCTTCGGGGGGGAAGCACAACTCCAGGCGCAGGGGATGGCCGAGGGCCGCGGCGTGATCGCGCAGCGTGGCGAGGGCGCGGGCGCCGGCGGGGTCGGCGGTCAGAGCGTGGAAGAGCCGGCGGCCCACGCGCCGGGGCGCGTCGGCGGACACGCGCTCCGTGGCTTCCCAGAGATCCAGGGCGGCCAGCCGGGCGCGCTCGGCCGCGCTGAAGGCGAAGCGTTGCTCCTGATCGTCGTTCCACGCGATGGGGTAGGCCGGGTCCTGCAAAGCGTCGAGGGCCCGCAGCACCAGGGCCAGGTCGTCGCGTGGGAACGGGGGCGTCAGGCGGCTGGCACGGGCGCCGAGCACGTCGGCTTCCCAGCGCAGGGTGACGCCGTCGCGGCGCGGCAGGAAGATCAGGCGCGGATCGGTGCGGGCAGGGGACGGCTTCATACACGCTCCTCGGCAGCAACCCAGACCATACGAAAGCCCAGCAGGTTGTAACGCTGGATGGGCGGGAACCGGTTATAGGCGCCGCAGCGCAGACCCTCGGCCTCCCAGTTGAAGGCCCCCCCTTTGATCGCCGGGGTTTCGCGAAGCGCCACATCGGCGCGGGGCCCGCGCTCCTCCAGGCTGTCGGCCAGGCTGCTGGTCCACTCCCACACGTTGCCGGCCAGGTCGAGGGCCCCGCAGACGGCGGCGCCAGCGGGAAAACAGCCGATGGGGGCGGGGGCGTGCAGGGCGCAATCGGCGAAGTTGGCCCGGCTGGCGTCGGGCGGATCGTCGCCCCAGGGGTACAGGCGCTGGTCGAGGTGGCGCGCGGCCCGTTCCCATTCCAGCGCCGTTGGCAGGCGCAACACCTCGCCGGGGTAGAGCCAGCCTGCGGCCCGGCCCTCGGCGGTCAGCCAGGCGCAGAAGGCCGCCGCTTCGTACCACGAGACGCCCACCACCGGCTGCGAGGGGCCGTTGTAACTGGCAACCGTCCACAGTCCGGGCTGGGTGATCGGCGCGCCGGGTTCCTCGGGCGGAGCGCGACGGCCGTCCGGCTGGAGGAAGGCGCGGCCCGTATCGCTCCACCAGCGCGGGTCGCCGTAGCCACCGGCGGCGATGAAGCGGGCAAACTCGGCATTGGTAACCGGATAGCGGGCGATGCGAAAGGCGTAGGGCAGTTCGACCGGTTTCAGGGCGGCGCGGCGCCCACGGCGCTGGCGCTCGTCGCCATGCCAGAACGTGCCGGCGGGCACATCGCACCAGTAATCGGGGATCGCGGCCCCGCTAGCGCCCACGGCGCGACCGGTGGCCGGGTCGAGCAGCCGCGGATCACCGAGACGCCCGAGCACGCCGCCAGCGGCGACGCGGATGCTCAGCGGCGCGGCAGGATCGGTCACCACGGCCAGCAGGGCCGCCAGGCCGGCTTCCCAGGCGCGCCCGCTGGCGGCATTGCGCCCGGCATCGAGGAGGCATTCGCCGGCCAGCACCGCGGGTAGACCGCGCTGCTCATCCCCGGTGGGCGTTGCCAGCAAGGTCAGCAGCAAGTGCTGCGCCTCGCGCTGCGAGGCCGAGGCGATTGCCAGACGGAGAACCTCGTGCCAGCGGGGGTCGAGAGCATAACGTTGCAGCAGGTCCTCCGGGCGCTCGACCACCACCGACTCCAGCAACCCGCGGGCGGCCAGGTACTCCTCAAAGGTCAGATGCAGAAAGGCGAAACGACGGTAGCCGCGCTCGATGAGCAGCCCGGTATCGCGGCGCATCAACTCGATGAACTCGCGGGCCAGGCGCCGGGCGCGCCGGCGGGGCAGACCGTCGCTCTGGGCGAGGGTGGCGGCGATGTGGCGTTCCAGTTCGTCCTGCTCGATCAGGCCGCCGGCGCGCTCGCCGTGGAGCCAGAGGGCCACCGGGCCGAGCACATTGACCACGAAACGCTCGTCGATCTGCTCATCGCCGAGTTGCACGGCGATGGGGCGACCGCTCAACGAACGGGTGCGGTTCCAGGTTTCGGCCAGGGCCTCGACGCAGAGGCGGTAGAGATCGGCCCGGCGATCGGGCAGGCGGGCGCCCTGGTTGTGGATCAGCGCCAGGATGGTCAGCAAGAGCGGATTGCGCGCCAGGTCGGTGACCTGGGGGGTCGAGAATACCGCGGTGCTGAGCGCGGCAACATGGGCGGCCACCCGGCGCTCCAGTTCGGCGCTGGCGGCCTCGCGCATCAGGTCGTGGAGCAGATCCCCGTCGGTGGATGCGGATGGCGCGCCGATAGCGGCGTAGGCCCGGCTCCAGCGTTCGATGAAGGCGCGGATCAGATCGTCGGAAAGGGGCTGGATGGTGACCACGGCAAACAGGTCGGGGTCGAGGGGCGCCTCCTGGTAGCCGACGATGCGCGATGTTGCCACGAAGCGATTGCCGGGGGCGTCCCACTCGCGCACGAACGCCTCAAGGGCCCGCACGATCGCCTGGCGGTCGTCACGCACCTCGTCGAGACCGTCGAAGAGCACCAGGGCGCGGCCCATCGTGAGGGCGCGCGCGAACAGCGGGCCATAGTCGGGCTGGGAGAGGCCGCTGTAGTAGGCGCTCAGGTACTCAAAGGGCGACAGATCGCCCGCGCCGGGTCGGGAGCGAGCAGCGGCGAAGGCGGCCACGGGAAAGAAGATCGGCAACCAGAGCGGGTCGAGGCCGAGGTCGCGGCGCGCGTCGCCGCGGGTGAGGGTCAGCAGCAGGTAGCGCACCAGGGTGCTCTTGCCGCTGCCGGGGTCGCCAAGCACGACCAGGAGCGGCTGGGCGCGCACGAACTCGTGGAGGGAGGCGATGGGCGCATCAGGGTTGCGTTCAGCGTGCGGCGCGCGGCCCTGGCGCGGAACGTAAATGCGCTCCAGGGCGATGCGCGTGGCGGGCTGCACCTGCATCA
>JAOACN010000127.1 GCA_026417815.1 Chloroflexaceae bacterium
AGCAGGCAACGGCCTTCGCCGATGAGGTCATCCGCGCCGCCGACGCCCTGATCATCCTGCTCCACGGCGGCGCCGCCTCGTGTCCTCATTTTCACATGCTGGTAACGGCGGCGCGCGAGGCCCTGGCCTACTGCTACATCCACCCCTCCGATGAAGACGCTATGGCCCTCTCGCAGGAACTCTCAACCGACTACGGCAGCCCCTTCTTCGAGGAGGTGCGGCGCTACATCCAGTTCGACGGCGCCGTCAACTGGCGCAACCTGTTCTGCATGCTCGCTGGCCGCACGGGGCCATCGCTGCCCCATGACCCGCCCCGGCCGCAGCCGACCGAGGGCCTCTACCACCCCGACACCGGCGCTGCCGCCACCCTCGAAGCGCACCTGGCGGCGCGGGGGGTCGGCATTGACGATCTGCGCCGCTCCGGGCGTCCGGTGATTGGCATGTGGTTCTACACCAGTTACTTCACCGATGGCAACCTGGCCTGGGCTGACGCGCTGATCCGCGAGATCGAGCGGCAGGGGGGCTTCCCCCTGGCCTGCTTCTACATGCGCATGCCCGATCCCATCCGCAACAACCGCATCTCTGATTGGATCATCGAAAACTATTTCATGCACCACGGCGAGCCGTTGATCCACGTTCTGATCAACCTCATGGCCTTCGCCATCCGCCTCTCCACCCCCGCCGTGGCCGACGTCTACGCCCGCCTGGGGGCGCCGGTGCTGCACGCCATGCTGCTCTTTTCACCCTATAGCTTTTGGAACGAGACTGTACAGGGTGTAAGTCCGATGGAGGTGGCTATCAATGCCGCCCAGCCCGAATTCGACGGCGTGCTGATCACGCTGCCGATCGGAACGCAGGAGGAACTGACGCCCGACCCCCTCACCGGCGCGCGCCTGCACGTTCACCTGCCCATTAACGAGCGGATAAGCGCGCTGGTGCGTCTGGCCATGCGCTGGGCCAGGCTGCGCCTGATCCCTAATCCAGAGAAGCGTGTGGCGATCATCTTTCACAACTATCCGCCGACCAACGAACGGATCGGCTGCGCCACCGGTCTGGACTCGCTGGAGAGCGTAGCGCGCCTGGTGGGGCAGCTCGCCGACCAGGGCTACCGGGTCGAGCGGCGCTACGCCTCGGGCGAGGAACTGATCGCCGACCTGCTGGCCCGCGCCACCAACGACGCCCGCTGGCAGACCGGCGACGCGCAGGCCGCCCGCGCCGTGGCCCTGGCCGCGCCGGAGCAGTACCGGCCATGGGTGGCGCAGTGGCCGGAGGAGCGCCGCGAGGAGATCATCCGCGAGTGGGGCGCGCCGCCCGGCCCCATCCTGGCCCACGACGGCCAGGTGATCATCAACGGCATCGTCAATGGCAACCTCTACATCGGTCTCCAGCCGCCCCGCGGCTTCGCCCACGACGCCGACAGGGTCCACGACCCGCTGCTGCCGCCGCCGCCGGCCTACCTGCTCACCTACCGCTGGCTCCGCGACGTCTTTCGGGCCGACGCGGTGATCCACGTCGGCACCCACGGCACCCTGGAGTGGATGCCCGGCAAATCCCTGGCGCTCTCCGAGACGTGCTACCCCGACATGGCGATCATGGACCTGCCCAACATCTACCCCTACATAATCAACAACCCCGGCGAAGGGGTGCAGGCCAAGCGCCGTTCCTACGCCTGCGTTGTGGATTATCTCACTCCGGTGATGACCGGCGCCGAACGCTACGAGCACCTGGCGACTCTTGACGCGCGCTTGCTCGAATACATGCAGATGGCGGCGATGAATCCGGCGCAGGTGCCTGCCCTGGCCCGCATGATCTGGGAGCTGACCGTCGCCAGCCATCTCGACCGTGACCTGGAGATTGACGAGGAGCGCGCCTTCGCCGACTTCGATGCCTTCGCCCGCCGCCTGCACAGCTACATCAGCGACCTGGCCGACACGGCGATCAGCGACGGGCTGCACATTCTGGGCGAAGCGCCCACGGGCGCGCGACTGATCGAGTACCTGGCCCAGCTCGTGCGGCTGCCCAACGGAGCGGTCCCCTCCCTGCGCGAGCTGATCGCTCGCCAGTGGGGCTACGACTACGACGCCCTGCTACGCGACCGCGGCGCCCCCGACCCCACCGGGCGCTTCCCCAGCGCCGGGACGGCCATCGAAGCCATCCACGCCGAGGCCCTGCGCCACCTCCAGGCCGTGCTCGACGGCGACACCGTGGCCTGCGAGGCCGGGCCGCTCGCCCCGACGCTCACCTACGTGCGCGACGCGCTGATCCCCCGCCTGGCGCAAACCAGCGACGAACTGGCCTCCATCCACGCCGCCCTGGGGGGCCGCCACGTGCCGCCGGGGGGCAGCGGCGCGCCCACCCGCGGCATGGCCGACGTGTTGCCCAGCGGGCGCAACTTCTACACCGTTGACCCGCTCAAGCTCCCCACCCCGGCCGCCTGGGAAACCGGCGTGGCCCTCGGCGACGCCCTGGTCGAACGCTACCGCGCCGAAACCGGCCAGTTCCCCGAAACGATCGGCATGGTCGTCTGGTCCGTCCCCACCATGCGCACGATGGGCGAAGACATCGCCCAGATCCTCTACCTGATGGGCGCGCGCCCGATCTGGAACCGCTCCAGCGGGCGGGTCGAGGGCGTGGCGCCCATCCCCGCCGCGGAGTTGAAGTTCCCGCGCATAGACGTGACCCTGCGCACCTCGGGCCTGTTTCGCGACACCTTCCCCAACCTGATGGAACTGATTGACGACGCGGTGCGCATGGTCGCCCTGCTCGACGAGCCGCCCGAGACCAACATGCTGCGCCGCAACGTGCTGCGCGACCGCGAAGAGCTGTTGCGCCAGGGCCACGACCCCGAAACGGCCCTGCGCGAGGCCACCTTTCGCATCTTCGCCGAGCCGCCGGGAGCCTACGGCGCCGGCATCCCCGAAATGATCGAGGCCCGGGCCTGGCAGGACCGCGCCGACCTGGCCGAAACCTTCATCAACTGGGGCGGCTACGCCTATGGGCGGCAGGTCTACGGCGTCGCCCGTCACGCCCTGTTTCGCCAGCGGCTGGCTGGCATCCACCTGGTGGTGAAAAATGAGGACACTCGCGAATACGACCTGTACAGCGACGACGACTGGGCCGCCTACCTCGGCGGACTGGGCCTGGCGGTCAAAACTGTGTCCGGGCGCGCCCCGCGGGTCTACAGCGGCGACGCCTCTGACCCCCGGCGCATCCTGTACCGCGACGCGCAGCAGGAGAGCCGGCGCATCTTCCGCGCCCGCATCCTCAACCCCAAATGGATCGCCGGACTCCAGCGCCATGGCTTCAAAGGTGCCGGCGACATGGCCCACACTGTGGACAACGCCTTCATCTGGGACGCCGTGGGCAACGTGCTCGAAGACTGGATGTACGAAGACATGGCCCGGCGCTACGCCCTCGACGAAGCCATGCGCGCATGGATGCGCGAGGTCAACCCCCACGCCCTGCACAGCATCCTGGAGCGCCTGCTCGAAGCTATCAGCCGGGGGATGTGGCCAGCCGACCCGGCAATGCGTGAGCGTCTGCGCCAGTTGTACCTGGAGATTGAAGGCGATCTCGAGGAGCGGAGTGAATAAGCGAGGAAATGGAAGAACCTATGCTCCTGGCACGCTACTACGACGGCGTCGAGATCCACCGCGCCGACAAGATCATCTACGCGCGCTTCCTCCAGCCGCACCGGGTCATCTCCACCTGCCGCAGCAGCGCGGGCGGCATCCGCGAGGATCTGGAGTACCTCTACAATCACCAGTCCTGCGAACCGCAGGGGCACCGGCTCAGCGACGAGATCCACGGGCTGGCGATCCACCAGCCGGACGCCTACCGCGAGCTGATCGCCACCCGCCACGGCCTGCCCGCCGAACGCTGCGCCACCACGGGCACGGCGGCCAACATGCACGCCGCCGGCATGGCCCACGAACGCTTCCGCGACGTGGAGGTCGTCGCCGTGGTCACTGCGGGGGTCGAGACCAACGCCGGGCGCGCTGGCGATCCCGCCGCCTACCACGAAGAGGACGGGCGGTACGTCCACGCGCCGCATGCGGGCACGATCGTGATCATGCTCTGCATCAGCCGCGAACTGCGCCCCGGCGCGCTGGTCGAGGCCGTTACGATGGCAACCGAGGCGAAGACAGCGACGCTTCAGGAGTTGAACGTGCCCTCGTGCTACTCCGACGGCCTGGCGACGGGCACGGGCACCGACCAGATCGCCATCGCCGCTCGGCTCGACGGCGCGCCGCTGACCGGCGCCGGCAAGCACACCCGCCTGGGCGAACTGATCGCCCGCAGCGTGCAGACGGCCCTCCGCGAGGCCCTGGCGCGACAGAACGGCCTCTCGCCCGCGAGCCAGTGCAGCACGCTGGCGCTGCTGCGGCGCCTGGGCGCGCGCGAGGAACTCTTCAGCGC
>JAOACN010000152.1 GCA_026417815.1 Chloroflexaceae bacterium
CAGTAGGACCGCAGCGCGCTGCGGCCGTACGGGGGCCGGTTTTCATGGGCCAGGACCGCAGCGCGCTGCGGCCGTACGGGGGCCGGGAGGGCAAAGCCCTCCCATACCCTCCCGTTCCAGAACTTGCCGAATGCACCACAATCCAAAATCCGAAATCCAAAATCGCATCACATCCGCAGCGCCTCTACCGGCTCGAGCCGGGCCGCGTACCACGCGGGGTAGAGGGCGGCGACCAGGATAATGCCCAGCATCGCGGCGGCCAGGGCGGCGAAGGTGCCGGGCACGAAGCGGGCGTGCACGCTCGTGCTGATCGCCACGCCGCTGCCGCCCACGGCGGCCGCCGCGCCGATGGGGATGCCCACCACCGCCAGGTAGCCCACCGCGGCCGCGCCGATCAGGGCGCCCAGCAGCAGCCCGGCGAGGCCGAGAAGGGTCGCCTCGAGCAGGAACATCTGCATCACCTGGCGCCCCTTCATGCCCAGGGCGCTCAGGATGCCCATCTCGCGGATGCGCTCGAACACCGACATCAGCAGCGTATTGGCCAGGATCACCGCCACGACCAGGATCACGATCGCGTCGAGGATCATATAGAAGGCCATGCCGGTCTGCATCGTGTCCAGCAGCAGCCGGTTCAGATCCTCCCAGGTGTACACGGCCAGCCCCGGCCCGCCCAGGGCCGCGGCGACGGCGGCGGTGTCGGCGCGACGGTGAAGCACGACGATCACCGCGCTCGCCCTGCGGGGGGAGTTGGTGAAAGCCTGCGCCCGCGCCAGCGGCATCAACACCGCGGCGTCGTCGTAGCTGGGGATGCCGGTGGCGAAGGTGCCGCGCACGGTGAAAATGCCCTCCAGCGCCCGCCCGTCGGCGTCAACCACGGTCAACGCCACCCGCTCGCCCCCCCCCGCCCCGAGGCTGGCCGCCAGCCGATCACCGATCAGGATGCCACCGCGGTCGTCGGCGCTGAGAAACTCGCCGGCCACCATCGCCGAGCGAATCGGCTCGTAGATCGGCGAGGCCGTGTCAATGCCGTAGAGCCGCAGACGGGCTGAGTCGACGGGCGTCGCGGCAATCGCCCCCGCCCACAGCACCGGCGCGGCCGCCCGCACCCCCGGCAGTGCCGCCGCCCGCGCCGCCAGGGCCTCGGGCTCGGCGAGCAACTCGCTCCCCCGCAGGCTCAACTCCTCCTCGTTGTAGCCGGCGGCCCGCACCTGCACGTGGCCGGTGTTGAGCCTGATGCTGTTCTGCAACGATTCTTCCAGGATGCCGGCGATGAACCCGTTCATCACCATCAGCAGGGCCAACCCGAGGGCCACGGCCAGCATCGTCAACTGCGAGCGCCGCGGGTTGCGCCAGAGGTCGCGGTAGGCCAGCACCCAGATTCTGCCCAGTGCCATAGGCGCCACCTTTTTGGATTTTGGGTTTTGGATTGCTGTATATGGTGTTCCAGTAAGACCTGGCACTGATGCGCATTCGGTCCGTTCAACAGAAACTGGTACGCATCGCTTGGCGGGCACGCTACACGTGGTGCAGCGCCAGCGCCGGCTCGCCGCGGGCGGCCTGCCAGGCCGGGTAGAGCGATGCCAGCGCCGAGATCAGCACGACCAGCAAACCCCGGCTCACCACGTCGCCCACGCTGACCGAGGGGTAGAGCCGGTTGCCCAGCAGGGCCATGATCTCGCCCATCCCCGCGGCCATCGAGAGGTCAATGCCCACCTGCGCCACCGCCCAGACCAGCAGCACGCCCAGGAGACAACCGATCACCGCGCCCACCACGCCGATCAAGGCCCCCTCCAGCAGGAACAGGGCCATGATCTGCCAGTTCCGCATCCCCAGCGCCGCCAGCACGCCCATCTCGCGGGTGCGCTCGAAGGCGGCCATCAGCATCAGGTTGAGGATGCCGATCGCTGCGATGCCGATCACCATCATACCCACGAAGGTGGTGAAGACCAGCTTGGTGCGCATGGTCTCGCTGAACTCGGGCCGCAGGGTCTGCCAACTGTTCACTTCGTACCCCGGCAATTTCGCCTGCAAGGAGCGCATGAGCCGTTCCTCGGCGCCCACCTGCTTCAGAAAGACCGCCGCCTCGGTGGCCTCGCCGCGCAGGTTGTAGAGGATCTGCGCGTCGGCCAGGGGGATGTAGACGACGCTCTTCTCAATGTCGGGCATGCCCAGGTCGTAGATCCCCACCACGGTCATAC
>JAOACN010000163.1 GCA_026417815.1 Chloroflexaceae bacterium
ATCAGGGCCACGGTACTCTGCCGCAGGACCCGCGCCAGGGCGATGCTCGTGGTCACCTCCTGCTGGCCCTGGGTGGCGGCCAGCAGGCGCAACTGCTCAGCCAGGTCGGCGCCGTCACCGTGAGCCGCGGCGACCACTGCGGTGTAGAGATCTGCCGCCGCAACTGCCGTTGGGGTGAGCGTGGCGATGCCGGGCGTACCTGCGGTGGCATCGTCCGTTACGACACCGAGTTCGGCCCAGCTATTGATCAGGTTGAGACGATGGGTTTCGAGCCAGGCTACAAGGTCGTCGTACATCGTTTCTATCCATTGACGCGGACCACTACCACGCTGGCATCGTCGTGCTCCTTCGCATAGTGGCGCAGGATGCTCTCGGCCATGCTCTGGGGGTCCTCGGCGCTTTCGGGGTCAATCTCGCTGGCGAAATGGCCTGATACGCCATCGCTGTACAGCACAAACGTATCGCCCGGGTGGTAGCTATAGGCGAGCTTGAGCAAACTCGGCAGCCGGTACCCCACGATCCCATTCTTCGAAATGGGTTTGATCGGAACGGCGCTGTACACCTGTACGCCGATGTTGCCAACCCCCACAAAACTGACGCTGCGGTGTTGCAGGTTGTAACTCAACAGCGCCATAACCGCGCCGCGGGTGCCGCGCAGGGCCAGATGGGAGCGCCGCATCAGTTCGACCGGATCCTGGGCCGGGGCGCTGCGGATCACCGCAGCGGCGCTCGCGGCCGCGCGCGCCGCAGCTTCGCCCCCTCCAAGCCCGTCGATGAGCGAGACCGCCAGCCCATGGGGGCTAAACGGCTCAATCACATAGGCATCGCCACTGATCTCCTGGCCTTGTTTCGGCCGGTTGCTCGCCCCCCACTTAACGTCCATAGATGCTGCTCCGTCGAGGCCGGGTCACCCATTTGACGGCCCTGATCCACGTGCCCACGCCCACCGTTGACTCTATTGCGAACGTGTCCATCAGCCGGCGCACCCCCGGCAGACCGGCGCCCAGGCTACGGACGGTGCTGTACCCATCCTGGAGCGCCAGTTCCAGGTCGGCGATGCCGGGACCGTGATCGTGTGACTCCACCACCAGCCCCGGGCCGTGGCCGGGGTCGTTTACCTGGCTGAAGGTCAGCGTTCCCCCGCCCGCGTGGACGATCAGATTGCGCGCAAGCTCGGTTGTGGCGATCTCAATGCGCGCCCGGTCGGCTGCCGAGAAGCCCATGGCAGTCGCCAGATCGCGCGCCCGGCTCACGGCCACGTACACATCGCAGGTTCGCTGGATCGGGCAAATTACGGACATCGCTGCGTCAACCCATGAAGATGCCAATCGCGCCGGGACGCGGCTCGTGGCCACGTGGCGCTTGCGTGGGGAATTATAGCATTTGAACCTTACCACACCCTCACATCCGGCGGGGACCGGAGAAACCTGGTCTTCCCCCATCCCTCCCTCACCCCGAGCGCGGCAAGCGGTAGGTGTCGGTGTCGAGGGTGATGGTCACGGGGCCTTCGTTGACGAGGGCGACGCGCATCATCGCCCCGAAGACCCCCGTCTCCACCGGAACGCCCAGGGCGCGCAGGGCGTCGCAATAGGCATTGACCAGGGGTTCGGCTTCGTCTGGAGGCGCCGCGCCGGTGAAACTGGGGCGGCGGCCCTTGCGCGTGTCGGCGTACAGGGTAAACTGCGAGATGACCAGGGCGCTGCCGCCGGTGTCGAGCAGCGAGCGGTTGAACTTCCCCGCCTCATCGGCGAAGATCCGCAAATGGGCGGTCTTCTCGGCCAGGAGCCGGGCCTCGGCCGCGGTATCGCCCTGACCGGCGCCGAGCAGCACCAGCACCCCCGGCCCGATGCGCCCCACAATCTGGCCTTCGACTTCGACCGAGGCCGTGCTGACCCGCTGGATGATCGCTCGCATAGCTCGTGGGGTTACCGGGAACCTGTTCGGAGGGGCCGGCGCCGCCGCAGTCTGGATGCGCCGCACCCGATCCGCAATCTACCATCGCCTTACCCGCTACTGGAAGGCGCCGGGGCCGGTTCCGGCGCAACGGTGGCGAAAATGAGCCGTCCGGTCTGGGTCTGGTGCAGGCGGGTCACAATCACCTCGGTGGTCTGACCGATGAGGTGACGCGCGTCTTCGACGATGACCGGCGTGCCGTCTTCCAGATAGCCAACCCCCTGCTGGCGCGCGTTGCCCTCGTTGCGGATCAGCACGTGCAGGCGCTGGTCCTGGATCACCGGCGGGCGCACGGCCTCGCTGAGCTGGTTGAGGCTGAGCACCCGTACCCCTTGAAGGCCGGCGACGCGGTTGAGGTTAAAGTCGTTGCTGATGATCGGGCAGGAGTACTGGCGGGCCAGGGCGATCAGCTTGTCATCAACCTTGCCAGCGCCGGTCACCTCTACGTTGAGCACCTCGACCGGCAGGGGCGACTGGCGCTGCATCTCGTTGAGCAGGTCGAGCCCACGCCGGCCCTTGCTACGGCGCAGGTCGTCGCTCGAGTCGGCCAGTTGTTGCAATTCGGCCAGCACGAAACCCGGCACCAGGAGCGTGCCTTCGAGAAAGCCGGTGCGGGCGACGGCGGCGATGCGCCCGTCAATGATTGCGCTGGTGTCGAGCAGCAGGCGCCGCTCGGCGGTCTGGGGCTGCGCCAGCGTCCCCGCCAGGGCAGGCGGAAGGGCGCCGGGGCGCAGCGAGCGCAGCAGATCGCTCAGATCGCGCTTGCGCGCGGCGAAGATCTGCCCACCGACGTAGGCGCACACCAGGGCGCAGATCAGCGGCAGGTACTGCCCGAAGGGGCGCGGCAACGAAGCCAGGGGGACGGCAAGCAGCACAGCGAAGACCAGGCCGATCAGCACACCCGCGCCGATGATCAGCAGGTCGGGCAGGGGCACGTGGCGCGAGCGCCGCAGCAACTCCTCCACCGGTTCGATGGTCAGGCGCGGTGTGACGAGCAGCCCCAGACCGGCGCCGGCCAGCATCAACAACTGGGTCGCAAACACCTGCATCTCGTCGGGCTGAGGGTCGGACAGCGACCGGCCCACCGACCAGCCGATGTAGGCCAGGCTGAGCATCCCCAGGATGCGAACGATGAAATTGAGACTGACTTTACGTCCCGGCCCGCCGGATGGGAGGGTTGGGGACGGTATGGCCCCTCCAGGGGAGTCCTTGTTCATACCGGTGTTGGGATGTAGCAACGCACCACCAGGGCGCAACAAGAGCAACCCGGAGGGTTGCTCCCACAAAAAACCGGGTTTCTGTTAACCGCTGTGGGCGAGCATCTTCACCACCTCGGCCAGGGAGCGAGCCGGCGCCAGAGCCAGATCGCCGGTGGCCGCCAGGTTTGCCGTGGAGGGTACGACGGCGCGGGCAAAACCGAGATTGGCCGCCTCGGCAAGCCGCCGATCGAGCTGGCTCACGCTGCGCAGTTCACCCGAAAGTCCGATCTCGCCGATCAGCGCCAGATCCGGACTCACCGGCTGGTTGCGGTACGACGAGACAATCGCCATGGCCACGGCCAGATCCGCAGCGGGTTCGCTGATGCGTAATCCACCGACGATGTTGACATAAACATCCTGGTTGAACAACGGCAGACCGACGCGCTTGGTCAGCACGGCGCTGAGCATCAACAGGCGGTTGAGATCGAAGCCGTTGGTTGTGCGGCGCGGCGGGGCGTTGCTGGTGGAGGAAGTAAGGGCCTGCACCTCCACCAGCAACGGGCGCGTGCCCTCCAGCATCACCGCGACGGTCGAGCCGGGGCTGCCGGCGGAACGTTCGGCGAGGAACACCTGTGAGGGATTGGGCACCTCACGCAGGCCATCGCCGGTCATCTCGAAGACGCCGATCTCGTTGGTTGAGCCAAAGCGGTTCTTGACCCCTCGCAGCAGCCGGTACTGGTGGAAACGGTCCCCTTCCAGGTAGAGCACCACGTCCACGATGTGCTCGAGCACCCGCGGCCCGGCGATGGCGCCTTCTTTGGTGACGTGCCCCACCAGGATGATGGGGATGCCCAGTTCCTTGGCCACGTGCATCAACCGTAGCGCGCCCTCGCGCACCTGGCTGACGCTGCCGGCGGCGCTGGTCAGATCCTCCAGATAGACCGTCTGGATCGAGTCGACGATGACCAGCCCCGGACGCATGGCGCGGATCTGCTGGAGCACCGCGTCGAGGGAGGTTTCGGCATACACGAACAGGTTATCGTGCTGGAGGTTCAGGCGTTCGGCGCGCAGTTTGATCTGCTGGGCGGACTCCTCGGCGCTCACGTAGAGGGCCGGGGCGACGGCGGCGGCGAAGTGGGCCGCCACCTGGGTGAGCAGGGTGCTCTTGCCGATGCCAGGGTCGCCACCGATGAGCACCACCGAGCCGGGCACCAGGCCCCCGCCGAGGACGCGGGCGAGTTCGCCGGTGTACACCTCGAGGCGCTCAAAGCCGGCGGTGGACACGTCGCGCAGGCGCACAGGGCGGGCGCCGACCCCGTTGCCGCTGGCGCGCGTGGCGGGTTGGCGGTCCTCCACCTGCTCCACGAAGCTATCCCAGGCGCCGCAGTCGGAGCAGCGGCCCATCCAGCGGGTCTGGCGAGCGCCACACTGCTGGCAGACGTAACTTGTGCGCGGTTTGCCCATACCCCGGATTATACCACGCGGGTCCGTTCTACGATGAACCATCGTAGATTAGGGTTTGTGGAGGGGCGCGGCCCCACCGCGACCACAACGGTCGAAATACCCGGAGCCACGCGCGTCAAGCGTGGCTCCGGGTACAACACGGTTTCGCCGCGTGGCCTGTTGGATGAGCCTTCGGGGGGCGCGGGGAAGCCCTGCCTCTCCGCGCCCCCCTGAGCCTTCCTACTC
>JAOACN010000185.1 GCA_026417815.1 Chloroflexaceae bacterium
CATTACGCCCGAGGATCTGCCCGTTGATGAAGACACGCCGCTGCGCCCCGCCAATCCCTACGGGGTGAGCAAGGCGGCCCAGAGCCTGCTGGCGCAGCAGTACGCCCTGAGCCACGGCCTCGACATCGTCCGCGTGCGTCCCTTCACCCACATCGGCCCCCGCCAGAATGAGCGCTTTGTCACGGCCGCGTTCGCCCGGCAGATCGCCCGCATCGAGTTCGGCCTGCAACCTCCGGTGATGCAGGTTGGCAATCTCAGCGCCCAGCGCGACTTCACCGATGTGCGCGACATCGTGTGCGCCTATGCCCTTGCCGCCGAGCGGGGCGAACGGGGGGCCGTTTATAATGTTGGCTCAGGGCGGGCGGTTATGGTTGGCGAGTTGCTCGATATGCTGCTACAGGCCAGTACCGCCAGTGTTGAGGTGCAGGTAAACCCGGAATTGATGCGCCCGATTGATATCCCCGTGGTGGTGTGCGATCCGCGGCGCATCCAGGCGCGCACCGGCTGGGCGCCGCGCATCCCGTTACGCCAGACGTTGCACGATATTCTGGCTTACTGGCGCGAAACCATCCGGCGTGATCTGGACCGAACCGAGACGTAACAATACTGTCATTACGCACCTCCCCCCTGTTCAACTTACCGCAGGGGTTGAGGCGTAAGATCAGCCCGGGTGTGTCGCACATCATGATGGCGCACGCACGGTTCATCCTATCGAGGTGCCTTCTATGAAAGCTGTGATCCTGGTTGGAGGTCTCGGAACGCGGTTGCGTCCCCTGACCTGTAATACGCCCAAACCGCTGATCCCCCTGGTCAATCAACCCTTCCTTGAATGGATGCTGCTGCGGCTCCGCGACCAGGGCATCACCGAGGTGATCCTCGCGGTGCAGTACCTCGCCGGTCGCTTTCGCGAGAGTCTCGGTGATGGCTCGCGCCTGGAACTGAAGCTCCACATCGTTGAAGAGACCGAACCGCTCGGTACCGCTGGCGCCGTGAAGAACGTCGAACACCTCCTCGATGGCCCTACCTTCGTCTTCAACGGCGACGTGATGACCGATCTCGACCTGCGGGCCATGCTGGCCTTCCACCGCGAGAAGCAGAGTAAAGTGACCATCTCGCTCACGCCGGTGGAGGATCCTACCCAGTTTGGTCTTGTCGAGATGGATCGCCAGAACCGTGTGCAACGCTTTCTGGAAAAGCCCGGTCCTGAGGATATTACCACCGACCTGATCAACGCCGGCACCTACATTATTGAGCCGGAAGTGTTTCGCTACGTGCCGCCCAGGCAGTTCTATATGTTCGAGCGCGGCCTCTTTCCGGTCATGCTGCAAACCGGCGACCCGATGTACGGCTTTCCCTCTCGGGCGTACTGGACCGATATCGGCAAGCCCCAGACGTACATTGATGTGCATCACGACATTCTGATCGGCAAAGTGGCCTACCACTTCCGTGGCCGGCAGATTGCCGATCGGGTCTGGTTGGAAGGTGATGCGGAGATTCACCCCAGCGCCCAGGTGGTCGGTCCGGTGGTGATCGGGCCGGGGACGGTGATCAAGCGCGGCGCGCGGGTCATTGGCCCCACGGTGATCGGCGCGCGCTGTGTGATTGGCCCGGAGTGCGCCATCGAAGGGGCGGTGCTCTGGGACGACAATGTGCTCGATGAGGGCGTCGTCTTGCGGAACTGTGTGCTTGGCAGGAAGAACGTGATTGGCGAACGCTCCCACATTACCGACGGGGCGATTGTGAGCGATGACTGTAGCCTGGGGGCCGAGAACCGCCTGGAACGCGGCATCCGCATCTGGCCGAATACGGAACTGGGCGACCGCGCGATTTCGTTCTGAGGCCCGGTGTGCAACTCTCCGGGCAAGGCGCAGTGCTCCGTCCGGGCATTCTTGAGGAGTAGCGCGGGTTAAGGGCGAACCATCGGCGCAGCCGGTGCTTCGCCCTTACGGGATGACGGCCCGCCCGTCACACGTGCTCGGACGGAGGAGTAGCCCGTCCAGAAGCCCTCTTCCCGACCATAGGGGTAACGGTACCTGGCGAAGGCGCGACTTACTTCGTGCGTGTTCAGCGTTGGGGTAACCCCACAGACCCGGGAGCGAGGGCGTCCCGCCCTCGTCAGGATTCGACGGCAGGAGAAGTGTGAACACGTACCTTACTTCTTGCTCAAGGCCTGGTCGATCGTCGCTTCGCCCGGCTTGCGTTCGGGCTCGTTACGTACAGGCGCACCAGCGGTTGAGGGCGGCGCGGCTGGTTGTGCGGTCGGCGCAGGGGTAGTTGGAGGGGGCGTCGGGCGCCGGGCGCGGGCAAACCCGGCCACGCCCCGGATCACCACTATCACGCCGGTGGTGATGACCAGCGCCAGCATGAACCATGGCAACCAGAGCAGCAGCACCCGGGCCGGGGGCGACGTCGCCACCAGATCGTCCACCGCGTCGTTGACCCAGGCCGCATCGGCGTAGCGCAGCAGGTAACTGGCGATCAGGGCGCCGTTCAGCGCCCCCAGCAGGCCGCCTACCACCCGATCCAGCGCCTGCCTGGAACGGCTCTGCGCCGGGGCCCTGGGCAGCAGCGCGCTTCCACCGTAGCCGATAATCACCACCGTCAGCAGGAATACGCTCGCGACCAGCAGGAAGGTCGGCAGTGCTGGCAATTCGGGTCGCAGCGTCTCGCGGATCCACGCTCCCAGGCGCTGGTTCCACAGGTCGATCAGCACGGCGGCGAGCAGTGTCCCGGCGATCGCCACCAGCCCCGCGCGTGTGCCGCGGGCCAACCCGATAAGCCCGAGCGCCCCTATCCCCACCCCCAGAGTGATGGTCAAAAACATCTCTGTCTCCCCTGCCGCGATACAGGCGCTGCCTGACGCCCGTCGCGGCTCACGGCGGACGGTTCTCGCCGCCCTGGCGGAAGAACCGCGGCCTCTACGCAGATTGTAGCACACTGGCGGGAATGAGGTTCCGGCGTGGCAAACGTGCTATAATGCGTCCGCGCCTACCGCCAGCGTTGCCCGGCCCGCTCGTCCCCTGTTGCGCGCCTGGCGCCCCTGGCGTGATGGTCCAGTGGCGGAGCGTAGGGCCAACGCGATAGGGAAGGAGACCGTTATGGTACGTGTCGCTATCAACGGCTTTGGCCGAATCGGTCGGCAGAGCTTCAAGGCGATGCTCGAGTATCACCCCGATGAATTTGAGATTGTCGCGATTAACGACCTCACCGACAACGAGACCCTCGCCCATCTCCTGCGCTACGACTCGACCTACGGTCTCTTCGATGGCGAGGTGATGGTAACCGAGGACAAACTCATTGTTGATTACGACGATAACCACTACGAGATTGCGGCCCTCGCCGAACGCGATCCCGCCCAGCTTCCCTGGGGCGATATGGGGGTGGACATCGTCATTGAGTCGACCGGACGGTTCACCGATGCCGAGAAGGCCCGCGCGCACCTGCAGGCCGGGGCGAAGAAGGTGCTGATCACCGCGCCGGCCAAAGGCGAAGATCTGACCATCTGTCTCGGCGTGAATGAGTCAAGCTACGACCATGCCCGCCACCACATCATCTCTAACGCCTCCTGCACCACCAACTGCCTCGCCCCTGTCGCCAAGGTGCTCAACGACCGCTTCGGCATTCAGCGCGGCCTGATGACGACCATTCACTCCTATACCATGGACCAGAACTTGCAGGACAACGTCCACAAGGATCTGCGCCGCGCCCGCGCCGCTGCCGCCAA
>JAOACN010000232.1 GCA_026417815.1 Chloroflexaceae bacterium
GCTCTACCTGGCCGATCTTGACCCCGCATCCGGGCCGGCGCCGGTCGTCCGTAGCGTCAAACAGATCGCCGGCGGCCCGGCAACGAGCATCTTCCATCCCGCCTTTTCGCCCGACGGGCGCTTGCTGGCCTATGTCTCCGACGCCGATGGCTGGTGGCACATCTACCTGTACGACCTGGCGACCGCGACCCATCGCCGCCTTACCAGCGGCGCCGCGGAGCACGGTCAGCCTGCCTGGGCCCAGGGGATGCGCACCCTGGCCTGGTCGCGCGGGGGGCACCGGATCTACTATTTGCGTAACGAGGGCGGGCAGCGGCGTGTCTACGTGCAACCGGTTGATGGCGGTCCGCCACAGAGCCTGAGCGATGGCGAGGGCTACACCTGGTTCGTGCAGCCGGCCGCTTCGGCCACGGCTGACGCGGTGGCGGGCATCGCCTCGGCCCCTTCTATCCCGCCGCGCATCCTGGTGGCCGACGGCCAGCAGACGCGGGTGCTGCGCCGCAGTTCCGGCGAACTGATCCCGGCCGAGCAACTGGCCAGCGCGTTGCCGGTTACGTGGCCCGCCCCTGGCGCGGAAACGGTCTACGGCATTCTCTACCTGCCGCCCGGGCACGTTCCAGGCGGACCCGGCCCGCGCCCCCCGGCGATCGTGCGCGTCCACGGCGGGCCGACGGGCCAGGCGGTGCTCAGCTACAGCGCCGAGGTGCAGTTCCTGGCGACACGGGGCTACGCCGTGCTGGAGGTGAACTTCCGCGGCAGCACCGGCTACGGGCGCGCCTATGCCCAGGCCCTGCGCGAGCAATGGGGGGTGCTCGATGTCGCCGATGCCGTGGCCGGGGCGCGCTACCTGGCCTCGGCAGGCATCGCCGATCCGGAGCGGATCGTGATCATGGGCGGCAGTTCTGGCGGCTACACCGTGTTGGAGGCGCTGAGCCAGGCGCCCGGCGTGTTCCGAGCGGGGGTCTGCCTCTACGGTGTGAGCGACCTCTTCAGCCTCGCCGCGGAGACCCACAAGTTCGAGGCGCGCTACACCGACTGGCTGGTAGGGCCGCTGCCCGAGGCCGCCGCGCGCTACCGCGAGCGTTCGCCCCTGGTCCACGCCGAAACGATCACCGCGCCCCTGGCGATCTTCCAGGGTGAGGAGGACCGGGTGGTGCCCCCCAATCAGGCCGAAGCGATCGTCGCTGCCCTGCGACGCCGGGGCGTGCCCCACGTGTACCATCTCTTCCCCGGCGAAGGGCATGGCTGGCGCCGCGCCGAGACGATCGAGCGCTACTACACGGCCCTCGACGCCTTTTTGCGCCAGTATGTGGTGTTTGCGTGAGGGGGGCGAGGTGGTTCTCTCAGATGTTGTGACAAGCCACCTGCTGCGCGCCGACCATGCGGAACTCGGGCGCCTCGCGACGACAGCGCTCCGTCGCCAGGGGACAGCGCGGGTGAAAGCGGCAGCCTGAGGGGATATTGATCGGGCTGGGCAACTCGGACTCCAGGGGAGGCGCCGACCTTCGGCGGGTCGGATCGGGCACCGGTATGGCGCTTAGCAACGAACGGGTGTACGGGTGCTGCGCCTCGTGATAGATGGCCTGGCTCGGGCCCACCTCAACGATCTTGCCGAGATACATCACCGCGATAGTATCGCTCACATACTGGACCACGCTCAAGTCGTGCGAGATGAAGATCATCGTCAGATCCAGGTCACGCTGGAGATCCTGAAGCAGGTTGATCACCTGCGCCTGGATCGAGACATCCAGAGCCGAGACAGGCTCGTCGGCGACGATCAGCTGGGGAGCGCAGGCGAGAGCGCGGGCGATACTGATGCGCTGACGCTGCCCGCCGCTGAACTCATGCGGGTAGCGGTCGGCATGGCGCCGATCGAGTCCCACACGCTGTAGCAACTCGTATACCCGTGCCTGGCGCTCGGCCGCAGTGCCGATCCGATGGATCTCCAGCGGGTCGCTGACAATGCGCTCGACCGTCTTGCGCGGATTGAGCGAGGCAAAAGGGTCCTGGAAGACGATCTGCATGCGCCGGCGCACTGCCTTCAGGCGCGCACCGCTCAGCCTGGTAATGTCCTGGCCATCGAACAGAATGCGCCCGGCTGTTGGGTCAAGCAGGCGCATAATCATGCGCGCGGTCGTACTCTTGCCGCAGCCGCTCTCGCCCACCAGACCCAGGGTCTCGCCCGGGTGCACGGCCAGGTCGATCCCATCTACGGCGCGCAGGATGCGGCGTTGAGCGCTGAAACGCGAGCCCACCGGGTAGTGTTTGACAAGGCCCCGGATCTCAAGAAGCGGACTCATAAGCGACCTCAGTGCGGAGCAAGCAGCGAGCGTGGCGCCCTCCCCCGATATGAATCAGGTCCGGCGCCCGGCGCCGGCAATGTTCTTCAGCCAGGGTGCAGCGTGGCGCGAAGGGGCAACCGGCGACAATCTCGCCCGGGCGTGGCGGCTGACCAGGGATGGGCCGAAGCGGCTCGCCGCGCTGCCGGCCGTGGGGGGTCGAGCCCAGCAGGCCAATCGTGTAGGGATGCTGCGGGTCGGCGAAGACATCGGCGGTGCGGCCCTGTTCCACCACCTGGCCGGCATACATCACTGCCACCCGGTCGCAGAGTTGAGCCACCACCCCCAGATCGTGGGTAATCAGCAGTACGGCGGTGTTGGTACGCTGGCGGGTTTCACTGATCAGATTGAGGATCTGGGCCTGGATCGTCACATCGAGCGCCGTAGTCGGCTCATCAGCGATCAGCAGATCGGGCGTGCAGGAGATGCCCATCGCAATGGCGACCCGCTGGCGCTGCCCGCCGGAAAGCTGGTGAGGATAGTCGTGTACACGGCGCCTGGCATCGGGCAGATGCACCGCCTGGAGCAGTTCGGCCGCCTTCGCGGTAGCCGCGCGCCGACTGAGGCGCAGGTGATAGCGCAGGGCTTCGCCGATCTGTTTGCCGACTCGCATCAGCGGGTTGAGCGAGGTCATTGGATCCTGAAAAATCATGGCGATGCGGTCGCCACGGAGCTTTTCCATCTCGGCCTCGCGCAGGTCGAGTAAGTTCTGGCCGCGAAACTGTACCTCACCCGCGACGATCCGCCCGGTGGTCAGCCTGAGGATCGAAAAAGCCAGGGCCGACTTGCCGCTGCCGCTCTCACCGACGATGCCCACAATCTCGCCCGGGTAGACGTCGAGATCCACGCCATCTACGGCGCGCACCACACCGGCCGCGCTCTGGAACTGGGTCTTGAGGCCACGGATGCGCAGAATGGGCTCGGGCGTCATGCTATCGCCCTCCTTCGCGCAAGCGGGGATCGAGGGCGTCGCGCAGACCATCACCGAGCGAGTTGAACGCGAAGACTAGCAGCACAATCGCGATGCCCGGCATCATGATGGCGTGAGGAGCCACCAGAATGAAGCGCCGGCCGTCGGCGAGCATGCTGCCCCAGTCCGACGTGGGGGGCTGGGCGCCGAGGCCCACAAAGCTCAGGCCCGCAGTCTCAGTAACCATCCAGCCAATGTTCAGCGAGACGAGCACCACGATCGGGGCAATAATATTGGGCAGAATATCCAGAGCAATGATCCGCAGGTGACCGGCCCCGGCGGCCCGTGCGGCATCGATATACTCCATCGACTTGACTGATAACACCGCGCTGCGCACGTTGCGCGCGTAGAACGAGATGTTCACAATCGCGATGGCGATCATGGCGTTGATCAGGCCGGGCCCGAGGGCGGAGACAAGCGCAATCGCCAGCAGCACATAGGGGAAAGCCAGCAGCACGTCGATCAGGCGCATGAACACGTTGTCGACAAGGCCACCGAAGTAGCCGGCGAGCACGCCGATGAGCGTGCCGACCGAGAGGGCGATGCTGGCCGCAACCACCGCAACCAGCAGCGACACCCGGGCGCCCCAGATCAGCCGACTGAGAATATCTCGCCCGAGCTGGTCGGTACCGAGGATAGCGCCCGGCGATCCCGGTGGCTTGAGTCGGGCGGTAGTGTTAATTGCGTTCGGGTCAGCAAGCGGGAGCACCGGCGCCAGCAAGGCCAGCAGCGTCACGACAACGATCACCGCGAGGCCGAGCATCGCCATACGGTTGCGTGCGAGTCGGGCGATCGGCATAGCGGCCGCGCGCCGCCCGGCGTAGGTGTCGGTAACCTGGTTTGTGACAGCGGTTGGTGACGAGAACTCTGACATCGTTCCTCCCGGGTCTCAAGTGACCCGGATGCGGGGATCGGCCGCGGCGTGAAGCAGATCGGTAAGCAGGTTGATCAGGACATAGCTGGTGGCGATCACCAGTACCCCCCCCTGGACGATCGGGAAGTCACGCTTGAGGATGGCCTCGACCATAAGGCTGCCGATCCCTGGCCAGGCAAAGACCGTCTCGACATAGACGGCGCCGGCGAGCAAGATCCCGGCCTCCAGGCCGAGCAAGGTGATCAGGGCCACCAGGGTGTTGCCAAAGGCGTGATCGATGATCACCCTGGCCCGTGGAACGCCCTTGGCCCGCGCCGTGAGCACAAACTCCTGGCTGAGCACCTCGAGCATCTGCGAGCGAGTGAAGCGCGCGATCACCGCCATCGGTACCAGCGCCAGGGTGGCGGCCGGCATAACCAGGTGAGCGAGCAGTTTACCCCAGCTCGGCGTGCCCTGGGGCGGGTACATACCTGAGGCCGGCAGCCAGCGCAGGTTCACCGCGAACACAACTATGCCGATCATACCGACCCAGAAGGCGGGCATGCTTACGGCCAGCATCGCGAACCCGGCGACAACCCGGTCCACCAGCCTGTTGTGGTTCACCGCCGAGATCACGCCCAGCAGCAGACCGAGGCTGAAGGCGATAATCGCCGCGGCGACGGCGAGGATGAGGGTGGCCTGGAAGCGGCTGAGCAACTCGGGCAGCACCGGGCGGTTCAACTGGATGCTTCGACCCAGGTCACCCTGGAGAGCGCGGCTCACCCAGCGTACATACTGCACCGGCAGCGGGTCGGTGAGGCCAAGCTCGGCGCGCAGGCGCTCGATGTCGCCGGGCCTGGCCGTTGGTCCGAGCATAATCTCCACCGGGTCACCCGGGGTCAGGTGCAACACCATGAAGACCATGATCGAGACCCCGAAGAGCACGATCACCGCCGAGAGCAGGCGTTGTGTGACATAGCGACGCATAGCACTGGTCTCTCGCAGACCGCATCAGGGTGGGCCAGTCGAGGCGCTCTCACTGACCCACCCTCCCGTGGGGTTCGTGTTCAGCCTCGGGGTAACCCCGCAAACCTGGGAGCGAGGGGGTCCCGCCCTCGGCAGTGTTTCGAGGGCAAGATGCCCTCGCTCCCACGAGAAGGGTGAACACGTACTTCACGGGCGTACAGTTAGCCGATGGTCACATCAACATAGCGCTGCTCGAAGCTCGGGTGCAGCACAAAGCCCTTGACGGTCTTTGCCATCGCTGCCGTCTGGATCTGGCTGTCGAAGTAGAGGTTCGGCAACTCGTCGGCGACGATTCGCTGCAGTTCATGATAGATCGCCGTGCGCTTGACCGGGTCACGCTCGGCCAGGCCGGTATCAAGCAACTCGTCCACGCGCGGGTTGGCATAGTAGCTGGCGTTGAAGCCCTTGTTTGTCGGCCAATTCTTCGAGTGCAGGGTGGCCTGGGGCACAACACCGGGGTCGGCGCCGTAGAACCAGGACATCTGGGCCAGGTGGTAGCCGCCAGCGTCGAGCCCGGCGTTGTAGACATTCAGATAGGCGCCCCACTCCAGCACCGTAATCTCGGCCTCAATGCCCACCTTCGCCAGGTCGGCCTGGATGGCCTCGCCCATCACCTTGGGTGACTGCATGCCCGAGCCTGACTCGGTGACCAGGAACTTGATCCTGGTGCCCGGAGCTATGCCAGCCTCGGCCAGCAGGGCTTTGGCCTTCTCTGGATCATACTCATACCTCGTCACATCCGGCGTGTAGTAGGGGGCGAAGGCCTCTGGAATGCAACTGTGCAGGGGTGTGCCGGTGTTCTTCAGCAGGTCGGTAATGATCGCCTGGCGATTGATTGCGTATGCTACCGCCTTACGTACCTTGATATCGTTAAAAGGCGCCGACTTCATATTGAAGTTGAGGAACCATGCATGGGGACCGGGCAATTCGGCGTAGACCAGGTCAGGGTTTTGCTTGATCTGCTCGATATTGTCGGGAGGCAGGTCGGTTACAAGCTGGACACCGCCGGCCAGCAACTCCGTGATGCGGGTCTGCTCATCGACGATCGGGCGATAGATAACCTCGCTGAGCCTGGCCTTGTTGCCCCAGTAGCCGTCGAAGCGCTCAAGAGTCATCTTGACGGACTTATCCCAGGACTTGAGCTTGAAGGGGCCTGAGCCAACGCCTGCCTCAGAGAAGCCGGCCCGCTCCTTCTTCACTGCGGTGGGGCTGACGATACCACCAATGGTGACTGCCAGATTGGTAATGAAAGGGGTGAAGGCCTCCTTCAGGGTGAAGGCAACCGTGCTCTCGTCGACTTTCTCAATCTTGTCGACCGAGCCATAGTACCAGCTTGCAAAGGGGAAGGGGCCGGTGTCAGCCTCGGGGTGATTGGGGTCGAGCTGGCGCTCAAAGCTGTAGATCACTGCATCAGCATCAAGCGGTGTGCCGTCGTGAAAGGTGATGCCCTGGCGGATCTTGAAGGTGTAGGTCAGGTTGTCGTCGCTGACAGTGTAGCTCTCCGCCACGAGCGGCTCCACCTCGTAGCTGCCTTGCTTGAATTTGACCAGGGTCTCAAAGACGTTCGGGTGGACGCGGGCGATGGTGTTATTGTCCGTCGGATGGGCCGGGTCCATCGAGGTGGGCTCGGCGACCAGGCCGACGACGATGCTTGCGGCCAGGGCCGTGGCGGGCGCGCTGGTTGCGCCCCCCGCCGCGCTTGTGGCGGCAGGGGCGCTCGTCGGCGCGGTAGATGGCGCGGCGGGGGGCGCGCAGGCCGCCAGCAGACTTCCAAAGGTGCCGCTCAATGCTGTAAAGGAGGCCAGCCGCAGCATCTCACGCCGACTGATCATCAGCCGCGCCAGCTCCGTACCCGCCGCTACCGGGTCGCTTGGATTGGTGGTGTCTGCCATGTCGATGGCTCCCTCTTGCTTCAATAAAGGTATGACGAGACGACGGTACAGGGATGGTAAGCCTCGCTGGTCTCCAGCCGCATTGCACGGGCGCAATCATTGCGCCAGACGGGTCACGCACGCTGCTGTGCACAGGCAGGGATTGCCCAAAACTGTATCGGCCGCCCGTTAAAGGAGCGTTAACAGGGGATGAGCGGGTCAGACGTGGGCCTGGTTTCCTGCCCCAGCGGCTAGCGCTGTCGCAGCCGGCGCGCGCGCAGGTAGTCAAGAACCTGGCGATCGATCCAGGGCCCACTCTGCGAACGGCGCTGGAGTTGCTCGTCGGCGAGGAACCGGGCCAGGCCGTCGCCCGTGGCCTCGTCATAGGACGCGCTAATCGGAGCGCGCAGGTAGCCGAGGGCATGCAGCAGCGTTTGCAACTCGTAGGCGAGAGGGCCATCAATCGGTAGCAGGTCATCGGGCGCCGACGGGGCGGTGTACAGCCGGTACAGCGCGAAGAGGCGACGAAGCTCGTCGGTAGGCTGGAGGTGATCGTCAACGCGCAGATCGATCGCCGGCAGGCCCGTGGAGCCGTGATCAACCCACAGCACGGCCGAGCGTGGCCAGCGGCGCGCACCCTCGACACACTGTCCCGCCTCCAGGGCCTGCATCAGGCGCTCGCCAAGATCGCCGCTGGATTGGGCGAACGCCGTTGCCATTGCACCCAGCGTCGCCCCACTCCCCTGAAGCACCCCCTGGCAGACAAAGCCCGGCCCGACCAGCGATCCTGACCATGGCGGGCAGGCGGCGCCACTATGGACTGCGCTGCGCCCGGTGCAGTCGATCACGGCTACCTGGCGCAAATCCGCCTGAAGATCACCGTGCAGCGCCGCCGCCAGCGCACTCTCGGGAGACCGGCCCTCGCCAAGCTGGCGCAGAGCGTTCCAGACCGGGCGTGAGTCCACCTGGCCCTGGACAACGACCGCGCCCGCACCGGGCCATAGACAGACGGCCGTGGCGCCCATCGCAAACAACCGCGACTGTGCCGCGAGGCCAACGGCCCCGGTGCGAACGTCGCAGGCCAGGATCGCAAAGGAGGCGAGCGGCGCACGCGCCGGCTCGCAAGCGCGTAAGGGATAGAACATAGCCCGACCACTGCTCGAACGATGCACAAACCCAGAGTAAGCCAGAGACGTTAAGACAGCGTTAATGAGGTGTAACCTGCAGCGCCTTGAACGGCGTCCAGTGGCTGAACGGGCCAAAATGGTAGCCACTGAGCCAGGGGCGGGCCAGCCAGTAGTGGTTCTCATAGCTGAGGGGCAGCAAGACGACGCGCTCGGCGACCAGCAGCCGGTCGAGGGCGCGGTAGTATTCGTTGCGAACCTCGTCGCACCCTTCAGCCGAGGCCTTGCTCATCAGCGTGTGGGCCACATCGCCGCTGGGGACGATCTGCAGGCCGAGCACCGCGTAGCGCAGCCAGTTGTCGGGATCGGGGTACGAGGCGCTGCGTGCCAGAAGAATAACCGGGTAGCGCCCGTCGAGCCAACGGGCGATCAACTCGCCCGTCTCCACCGTCTCCGGAGCAACCTCAACACCCAGGTGCTCGCGCCACTGGTCGCGAACATACTGATTGATCTCGTCGAACCCGGCAACCGAGGCCAGGGCCAGCCCTTCCAGCCCGCGGCCAGCCGGGTAGCCTGCCTCGGCAAGCAGTTGGCGGGCACGCTCAGGGTCAAAGCGAATAGGGAGTTCAGCAGTGTGGCCGGCTATCCCTGGCGGGACGAAGCCGCCGCGCATACCCGGCGTGTCTACGCCGTGGGCAATGCGGAGCCAGCGATCGCGATCGATGGCCAGAGCGAAAGCCTTGCGAACAGCCAGGCGATCGAACGGCGGCCGATGCACGGAGAAGGCCAGAAAAGAGGTTGACAGAGCAGGGTGAGCCACCAGGTTGCCAGGGCAGAAGCGTTGGGCCCAGACGTGCTCCTGGGGGGTCAACTCAGCGATCAGGTCGACCTCGCCGCGCTGGTAGAGCGCGATCCGCCCGGCTGCGCTCGGCTCGATCAGCAACTCAACCCGGCCAACATTGCCCGGGAAAGCGTCTCGGTAGGCGGGGGAGCGCTCTAACACGATCCGCCGACCAGGATCCCAGGCGGCGAGCCGGTAGGGACCACTGGTCACCAGCCGATGTGGGTCGGTCCAGGCGCTGCCATGCGCGGCGATCGCGTGGACGGGCAGGGGAAAGGCAATCGGCATGGCGGTGGTGTAGAGAAAGTGTCGCGCCGGGGCGCGCAGATGCACCTCGAGCAGCGTGGGCCCCAGGGCGTAGACCCCCAGAATGCGCGGGTCGGATGACGGATTGGTAGCCAACTCTTCGGCGCCCGCGATATCGAAGAGCGGCGCTGCGAGCGAGGTCGTGCCGGCCAGACGCACGTTGCGCCGCCAGGCAAAGATCACATCCTCGGCGGTGATCGGTCGCCCATCGCTCCAGCAGCGGTCGCGGCGGAGGTGGAAGCGGTACACCCGCCCGCCGTCGCACACCTCCCAGCGCGCGGCGAGCGCTGGTACCAGATGCATGCGCGGGTCGAGTTGCACGAGTCCCTCGAAAAGCTGAACAATGATGCGCCATGCCTCGCGGCTGGCGCCGTACGACGGGTCGAGCGAGCCGATCGTGCTGAATGAACTCACCAGTCGGAAGACCGCGTCAGTCCGGCTTGAGGGAAGCACGCTCGCTGTGATAGCCAGTCGGAACGCATCCCAGGCGCCAAATGCCCGCTCGTGAAAGGCAGCGGCAGCCTCCCAGCGACCAGCGGCGATTGCGTTGAGCGCAAGCTTCATCCAGACATCGCCGGCCTCACGCCCCTCACCGTGCTCAGACAGCAACATGGCTGCGCGCTGGTAGTGCTGCTCAGCCTCGGCGTAGGCCTGCAGGCGCCGCGCCATATCGCCCGCCTGCAGCAGGTAGGGCACTGCGTTGCGCGGCTGATCCGAGGCAGCGTAATGGTAGGCAAGCTCAGCCGCGCGATGGGTGCTCCCATCGCGATCCGTCTCAAGGGCACGGGCGACGACGCCGTGCAAGCGTCGTCGGCGTGGCAGAGCAAGATCTTCATACACTGCTACGCGCACGGCCTCGTGGTCAAAGTCGTACCAGATACCGTCGTGGGTGTGGATGATCCCCCGCGAGAGGAGCTCCTCAAGGCCCAGCAGGACGGCGTCCTGGTCCTGGCCACTTGCCCGTAGCAGGGTGGGCCAGTCGAAACCCTTGCCGATCACGGCTGCCAGGTTGAGCACAGCGCGGGTGGATGGATTCAGTGGGCGAAGACGCTGGCCAATCGCCTCGCGCAGACTGCTCGGCAGTGGGACGGTCGCGACGCCGGTTGTTGCGGTTCGGGCAGCCTCGGTCAGGCGACTCTCCTCCACCAGTCCGCGCAAGATCTCGATGGTGAAGAAAGGGTTGCCAGCCGCTACCGCAAACAGCCGCATTGCCAGGGCTTCGTGCTGAGCAGGCGTCAACCCTGCCGCGCCTGGGGTGTGCTGGATCAGGGTGCGCACCTCGGGTGCGCTGAGCCGCCGTAGGGCCAGGTGCTCACCGGGAACCTCGCGCCCGATCGACGCCCGCAGCCGACGGACCTCGTCGGGCATCTCATCATCACGCGTCGAGCAAATAATCAGCAGCGGGACGCCAGTCAGGCGACGCCCGATATAGTGCAGCGCTTCAATGGTCGCGGCATCGGCCCAGTGAATATCGTCGATCAGGACGATGAGCCCGCCATGCGCCTCAGCGATCCGGGCAAACAACTGGAAGAGCGCGTCGCTCTGGCGCTCGCGCTCCAACCGATTTGGGAGCTTCTGGTCTGTGTGTGCGACGAGGTCAGGGAACAGGGCGGCAAGGCCGGCGCGGCAGGCTGGTGGGAGCGATCCGAGTACACCGGACGAGGCCAGATCCGGTCGCGAGCGCACGAGCTCAACCAGGGGCTGGTACACAATACCACGCTCCAGTTCGTAGCAGCGGCTCTTTGCCAGGGGAAGACTGCTCGCGGCAACGGCGTCGGCAAATGCGCTGAGCATGCGCGACTTGCCAACGCCTGGCTCGCCCTCGATCAGGATCAGGCGGCCGCTGCCCATCCGTAGCTGCTGCCAGCTCTGATGTAGATGCATCAACTCGTGCTGGCGTCCGACGACTGGCCAGACCAGGTCGTAGGCGACAGTCGGCGCCGATGCAAACGGGATGACTGGCAACGTCTGGTCGTCCAGCGACATCAGCAACTCCTGGGTTTCCTGAGCGGGCTCAATTCCGAGCTCTTCGCGCAGAATCGCGGCGCAGGCCTGGTACTGGGCGTGTGCCCGGGAGCGCTGGCCGCTGGCGGCATAGGCGTAGATCAGGTCGCGGTGCACCTCCTCCTGCAGCGGGTTGCGTGCAAGGGTGAGGCGCGCATAGGCAATAGCGCGATCGAAGGCCCGGCGCCCGAGGTGGATGCTCACCAGATGCCGGAGCGCCTCCTCGTACAACTGGCCGAGACGATTGCGTTCGCCCAGCACCCACTCGTCGTATATGCCCTCGAGCAGATCGCCCTGGTAGAGTGCCGTCGCACGCACAAAATGGTCCAGCGCGCGTGCTGCGCCGTCGCGCGTACCAAGTTCCCTCAGACCCTGGGCGATGTCTTCGGAGAAGGCAAAGCTGTCAAGCCAGATCGGGGCCTCTGGAATGAGCTGCACCCGCGATTCATCAGCGCAGAGGGCATCGGCAAGGCCCGCCTCACCCAGGGCACGGCGTATCTTATGCAACTCGACCCGCAGGCTCGCACGCGCATGCGACTCATCGGTCTCAGGCCAGAACAGGCCAGCGAGCCTGGTGCGCGGGTGTGCGCGCTGGCGGTAGCTCGCCAGGTAGACGAGGAGCGCCTGGGCCTTCTTGCTCGTGAGACTGACAATAGGCTGCTGATCAACAGTGATCCGGAAGGCGCCAAATGCAAAGATATCGAGCCTGGTCATCGATACTACTCGGAGGCGGATATGTATACCAAAAGTATACCACTGACAATTTCGCTATGAGCGCACTGGATTTGGAGCGTCATCGGTCCGGAGCACCTCGGCCATCGCCGCTTGCAGGGTCACGACGTCGGGGAACTGCTGCCACCCCAGATGCCCTTGAGATTGCGCCATCGGCGCTCAACGGGTTCAATTCCCGACAACACAATCGCAGAAACACCAACCCCACCGTCTCCAGGACAGTCAGGCACTATGCGGTATGCGCGCCGCGCCTGTCGAGTAGCAGGATGTTCAGACGATCGGCAAGCGCCTGGCTCACGGCGTCGAGCAAGCGTTGGACGTGGTCGGCATTCAGGGTGGGGAATTCCAGAAAGAACCGCTTGCCGCTCGTCGGGGCTATCGCCCCGTAGATATCGAACCGCTGGAAGCCATGCTGAATGACACGGACCGGCTACACGGCCCACGCGGTCAGGCGGCGTCGCTGGATGGTCAACCGGCCGATGCGGCTTGCATCCTGACTGACCACCCGGATGGGTCGCATATTGGTCGTGGGAATGGCCGCCGCGAGGCAAGCGCCGCAGGCGCGTTGGAATGCGGTCGAGCTTCAGGGTTTCCTGGACGGTAGACTCTGCTTGAGAGCTCGCTCCTCAAGTTGGGCGGGGTAGGAGGCAGAGTCACGGCGGAAGCACGGGTCCTGAGACCGAATCGCGAAGCGTTGGCGGATGCTCGACACTGGATGTTGCATTAGCTCCGCCTCACCTCCCGCCATCCCCCCGGGTATACTCACAGATCACCGCCGGCTGGCCGAGCACGAAGACGCGGTGACGCGGCCCCGGGCGCAGGGACCGGGCCGCGCCGCTCCGCGCCTGCTCCAGCAGTTGCGCGTCCCCCACCAGCGCCACCAGGCGCCCGCCCGGGCGCAGGACGCGCGCGATTTCAGCCAGCACGTCGCGGTACAGTTCGGGCAACTCGGCCTGGTCGCCGATCTGTTTGCCGAAGGGCAGATTGACCGCTACCTTGTCCACGCTGCGATCGTCCAGCGGCAGGCGTCGCGCGTCCCAGCGGCTGGTAATGACCTGTCCCCCCACGCCGCGCAGATTGGCGCGCATCGCGCTGACCGCCTCGTCGCTGATGTCGCCGCCGCGCAACACGGCGAAGGGACCGGCGGCGGCCCGCTCGACCAGCAGCGTGCCCGCGCCGGCCATTGGATCGAGGAACACATCGTCGGGGGCGGGATGGGTCAGGGCGACCATGGCCGCCGCCAGGGCCGGGCGCAGCGAGGCGGGCAGGTGGCGCAGCTTGCCCCGCTGGCGCATGGAGGCGTCGGAGAGCCGCAGGGCACAGAGGAGTTCCTGATCCAGCAGGGTGGCCCAGACCTCGAGGTCCTCGCCTTCGTCAACCAGGCGCCAGGGGCCGGGCCACCCATCGCGCACGGCATCGGCCACGGCGCGGCCCACGTCGCGGCGCAGGTACTGCTGGCGCCCGACGGTGCGGGCGATCACCCGAAACGTGCCACCACCCTTCCGGGCGCCGCTCGCCCGTCGCCAGGCGTGGAGGGCCAGTCCAACACTTGCGGAGGAGCGCACCGCGGCGTAGATCTGCCGCGGCCCCCGTTCGTCGGCGGCGATACGGAAGGCCCGCGCCGCCACCACGAAGACATCTTCGACGGTACGCAGACCGAGCAGAGGTTTCGGATCGCCCTGGTAATCCAGGAGCACGATGTCGTCGCGCCCCGGCACCGCTTTGATCCCCGCCAGGCGCGGCGGGGCCGGCGCGGACCCGCGAGACAACACCTGTTCGGCCTCGCGCCAGGCGAGCGTACCGAGACCCGGCACGGTTTGCAGGGCATAGAGCATGGCACGGCGCCATTTCAGCTCGTCACATAGGCGAGCAGCACGTGGTAGAGATCGACCAGACTGGCGATGCTCACCCACTCCTCGTCGGAGTGGAGGCCCGCGCCGACCGGCCCGACACAAACCGCGGGAATGCCGGCGCTGGTATAGTAGCGCGCATCGGTGGCGTAGTGCTCGCGAAAGAAGCGCGGCGAGCGCCCCAGGCGCCGTTCGAGGCAATCCGCCAGCCGCACCACCCCGGGGTGCTCCGGGTCGGTGTAGAGTGCGGGACCGGTCTCGATGACGGTTGGCGCTGATGTCGGAAAACACTCCCGCAGCGCGGCAAGCACATCTTCGGGCGTCTCATCGGCGGTGTAGCGAATGTCGAACGTGACCGCAGCGGACGCGGGCACCTGATTGCGCGAGCCGGCGCCCGCCTGCAGCGCGGTCGGGGTAACCGTGGTGCGCCACTCATCGGGGCCGGCGGGTGGAGGAAAGCGCGCCGCGACGGCCACCAGGCCGCGCGCCAGGTCGCCAATCGGATTGTGGCCCTCCCAGGGGTGGGAGCCGTGCGCCGGGCGACCCGGCAGGGCCAGTTCGACCCACATGCAGCCCTTGTGGGCGTAGAGGATCCCCAGGTCGGTAGGCTCAAGGCAGAGCATCAGGTCGCAGCGCCAACCTTCGGCAAGCAGGCGACCCGTGCCCATGGCGCCGCCGATCTCCTCGTCGCTGACGAACTGGAAGCCCACATCGGGGCGTTCGGGGAGCCTCGCCAGGTCGCGCACCAGGCGCAGCATCACCGCACAGCTACCCTTCATATCCTGGGCGCCCCGGCCGTAGATCCGCCCGTCGCGCACCTCGGGAACAAACTGTTCGGGCCGGCCTACGACCACATCCAGGTGACCATTCAACATCAGCGCGGGGGCGCGCGTCTCGCGCAGGGTGGCAACAATGGCCGGCTTGCCGTTCACCGCGCTGCGTTCGACAAAAAGACCAGGAACATCTGCCAGGTAGGCGGCCACATAATCCATGCAGGCTGCCAGTTGATCGGGACGGTCGGCGGTCGACTCGAAGCGCACCAGGTCAACCGTCAGGGCAACAAGCTCGTCGTGCAGGACGTCCATGGAGATGCCTCACGCCGGTGGATACGTTGATACTCTATTGTACCATCTGGGATGGCAGGACGCTGCGCAGGCAGGAGTGTGGGGAAACCCACTTTCCCCACACTCCTCTAACCGGCGTTGGGAAGCCAGGAGTCCCGGCGGGCGGGGGATTGGGGAAACCTGGTTTCCCCAGGTCACCTCAGGGCCGCCGCCCAAGTTCATTGTGCTGCCAGCGGATGTTGCCGCGCAGCAAGAGGTTGGAGGCCCGCAGCTTGTAGGCCAGGTCCGCGGCAATGTTCCGCATCACCCGGTAGCCAACGCGCGGGTTGCGCTCGCAGAGGGCCGCGAAGTCGCGCTCGCGGATCACCAGAAAGATGCACGGGTCAACACAGGTGACGGTGGCCGAACGGGTGGCGCTGCCAAGCAGGACCATCTCGCCAAAGCTCTGGCCGCTGTAGAGCATATTGATGGTGCTCGGCGCCGTGATGCCCTCGGGCAGGCGGGTGGTGATCGAGATGCGCCCGCAGCCCTCGAGGATCCCCATCATCTCGTCGCCTTCGTCACCCTCGTGAAACACGTCCTCTCCCGCCGGCATGCGCCGCGCTTTGCACATCGCCGCGACCTGAAGCAGTTCTTCGTCACTCAGGCCGCTGAACATTTCCACCCGCCGCAGATGTTCGACAAAGGTTGAGTGCATAGCCCCTCCCGGCCCTGTGATCATTGAGGGAGGCTTAGAGATACGCCGAATGTCCGCCCAGGTTCTGCCAGGGTAGCATCTCCACATCTGTGCTTTTGTCACTTTGCCCCTGGCGGGGGTTGCGGGAGCCGCAGGCCCCCGAAGATCTTCTCTTCCAGGCGCGGCGCGGCGAAGCCGCCGCATGCCAGGAAGAGGAAAGCGTGGAGGAGCTTAGCCCCTCCGAACCTCCTCGCAGCGGAAACTGCGGTGCGTGACAAAGTAGTGTTAGTATAACACACCGCATTGCGATGGGGGATGAAAAAGCTGACACCGTAGTGAGCCGCCAGGTCCTCTACGAAGGCCCTGGAGTAAGCCCCACACCCCACCGCCGGAGGCGGAGGTTGCACAGGTCTCGGATGAGCTGTGACGCGTTCAAGAGCTTACGTCACACCCATGCTATAATCGCCCTCTGATGGTTGCCGAAGCGCCACTGCTGCTTGCCCTCTGCGCGCCCCTGCTGCTCTACCTTCCCGGTTGGGCCGTGAGCCGGCGCTTCGGCGCGCCCACCGACCCTCTGGAGCGCCACTTCGAGCGCGTGGCCGCCAGCGCCCTCTGGAGCGGCTGGCTGGCGCTTCTCCTGGCCCAGGTGGGCCTGTTTAGTCTCTGGTTGCACCTGACCCTGACCGTCCTTGTCAGCGCCATCGTGGCCCGAGGCGGGCGCCGCCCGGCGCCGGCAAGCCCTGTTCCCCGCTGGCAGTTCCTGGTCTACGGCGCGGTCCTGGCGCTGGCGTTGCTGCTCGTCGCGCGCCCCTTCGAGGTGGTGCTGGGCGTGCGCGACGCGGGAGTCTACGCCAACACCGGCTTTGCCATCGCCCGCACCGGGGCGCTGGTGCAGGCCGATCCGCTGCTGGCCGACCTGGGGCGGCGGGCCGGCGATTCTGACCCCCAGCTTGCCAATCCGGCGCGCCAGGCGATTACCAACTACACCATCGGGCAGCCGCGGGAGCGCTACATCGCCACGCGCCTGCGGGCCGCCGGGTTCTTCGTGTATGAGGGGGAACTGCCCCGGGGCCGGGTGGTGCCCCAGGGTCTGCACCTCCTTCCCGCCTGGATCGCCCTTCTCTCCGCCGCTGGCGGCCCCGCCGCGGGGCTGTTCGCCGTGGGCGCGCTGGGCTGGCTGGGGGTGTGGAGCGTGGGCATGCTCGGGCGGCGTCTGGCCGGTCCCTGGGTGGGCTGGCTGGCGATGATGTTCCTCGCCCTTAACGGGGTGCAGGTCTGGTTTGCGCGCTATTCTACCGCCGAGACGGTCGCGCAGTTTTTGATCTGGGCCGGGCTGTTCTTCTTCGCCGTGATGCACGACCCGACCAGTGATGCGGCCTCTCGCCAACGCGCCGCGGCGCTGGCGGGCCTGGCGGTGGGGCAGGTGGCCCTGGCGCGGCTGGATTTCTTCCTCCTCGGCCCGCTGCTGCTCTTCCTGGTCTACATCTGGGTCAGCCGGCGCTGGGAACGCTGGCACACCATTCTTGCCCTGACCCTTGGCCTGATGCTCGGCCACGCCGCGCTCCACGTGCTGCTGATCGCCCGGGCCTATGTCTTCGATACCGGCCACGAGCGGCTCCTGCGCGATTCGGCCCTGCTGGCCCTGGCAAGCCTGCCCTTCCTGACCCCGGAGGTGCGCGAGACGTTTCTGAGCAGCCCCCGCAGCGCCCTGGTGCGCCCGCTGACTCTGACCGGCGACCTGACTCTGGGCGCCTGGGCGCGCCTGGCGCTGGAACTGGCCCTGCTGGGCGCCGTGGTGGCCGCCCTGCTCGCCCTGCGCGCCCGCGCTGGCGCGCTGCGGCGCCTGGAGCAGGCCCTGGTCCGCTGGCGCGCGCCGCTCCTGCGGGCGACCATGGTCGCCCTCTTGCTCCTGGCCGGCTACGCCTACCTGGCGCGCCCGCAGATCCTCGACGCCGACATCTTTTTCAACACCCGCGGGGGCTGGAACGACCCCCTCACCCGCGACCCGGAGGCGGTGGCCCGCGACGTGCGCGAGGGGCGTATGACCATTGACGAGGCTCGCACCATGGCCGGCGTGGTGCTGGTGGGTAACAAGGTCTGGGAGCAGCAGCCCGACCTGGAGGCCACTGCCGAACTGCGCGCGCGCCTGGCGGAGGAACGGGGCCCCTGGCGCGGGCCGTTCAGCAACCAGACCCTCAACTGGCTGCGGCTCCAGGGCTACGTGGGCGCGCCCATCCGCCTGCCGGTGCAACTCTGGTACGAGGAGTACAACGGCATGTCCTGGTGGCAGCGGCTGACGGCCGACCCGGCGACGTTCACCTCGCAGCCGGAGATCATCAACGAGAAGTACCGCATTCCCCTGGCGAACTTCGTGCGCGTGGGCTGGTACCTCTCACCCCTGGGCATGGTCCTGGGCTGCGTGGGCTACGCCCTGTGGTGGCGGCGCGGGCTGAGCGCGGCGGCGTGGCTCTTCCTCAGCGTCAGCCTGCTGGGCACGTTCTTCTACGTGCGGCAAACCTACGGCACCGGCGAGCAGCACTACATCTACATTCTGCGCCGCTTCGTGCCGATAACCTATCCCGCGCTCAGCCTGGGGATGGCCTATGCCCTGGTCGCGCTGGCCGCTACCGGCATTGCACGCTGGCGTTCCGCGCCCCGTCTCCTCGGGGCAGGACTGCTCGGCGCGGCGGTGGCGCTCGCGGCGCTGCAACTGGCCTTCTTCGCGGTCACCAACCGCCCCATCTTCTTCCACACCGAGTACCGGGGGGCGTTGGCGCAACTGAGCGCCCTGGCGCGGCAGTTTCGCCCCGGCGGCGACGTGCTGCTGCTGCGCGGCGGCGCGCCCATCCACACCCAGGCCCGCGACATCCCCGACCTCGTGGCCACCCCGCTGCGCTTCGCCTACGGGCTGGACGCCTTCGCGGTGAAGAGCGCCCAGCCGGGCAACTACGCCGCCGACCTGGCCCTCCAGGCCCACCACTGGCGCGCCGAGGGCCGCGAGGTCTACCTGCTGCTGAGCGCCTCGGGCGGCAGCTTTGTCCTGCCCGGCTTCGACCTGGAACCGGCGGGCGCCTTCACCCTCGACCTGCCGGAGTTCGAGCAACTCACCGATCAGAAGCCGCGCAACGTCTCCCGGCTGACGTTGCCCTTCGCCATCTACCGGCTCGTGCCGGGAGCGCCGGGCGCGGTCGCCACACCCGAGCCGCCCCTCCTCCCCGACGCCTTCGCCGCCCAGGTCAGCGGCTTCTACCGCCCCGAAGTAAGCCCGGCAGGCCGCGCCTATGCCTGGACCAACGGCGACGCCATCCTGCGCCTGCCCTGGCCCGCCGGGGCCGCCGCGAGCGAGGTGGGTCTGGAGCTGGGCGCAGCCGAACGCCCGGCGCACCTGGGGCCGGCGCGGGTGTGCGTGAGCGCCCTGCCCGAAACCAGCCTCTGGCCCGCCACAACCGGCGCGCCGGTCGAACTGGGCTGCTTCGCAGTCAATGGTGAGCCGGGCAGGTACCGGGTGCGCCTCGATCCGGCGCGGCTGCCGCCCGCGCCCACCGGCGCCCTCTTGCTGCGCCTGGCCGGGCCGTCGTGGATCCCCGCCCGCGAGGACCCGCGCCAGAACGACCGCCGCGACCTGGGGGTGCAGGTGTATGGGGTGGGGGTGGTGCACGCCAATCCCTGAGGGTTGTTCAGATCCCCAACCGGGGCTGAGAGGGGGGCAGAAAGGTCAGGAAACATACGTTACAGACCACTCATCCATCATCGAGGGAGCCTGTTATGAACGTGAGGGCCATCGCCCCTCAGCTCTCCGGCCGTCTGCTCGCCTATTTCGCGCTGGCCTACGCCCTCTCCTGGTCCATCGGCATCGCCCTGGCCCTGGCCGCCCACGGACTGATCGCGCCCATCCTTCCCCGGTGGTTCCACTATCTTATCGCCTATGGCCCTCTGCTCTCCGCCGTCATCGTCACCGGGGCGACCGAGGGGCGACGGGGATTGCAGGAGCTATGGGCGCGCGTCGCCAGGTGGCGCGTCGAGCCGATCTGGTGGCTTGTCGCCCTATCCCCGATTGGGATCGGGCTGACGGTCATCCTGGCCGTCAATCTCCTGACCGACAACCCCATTACGCTTGCGCAGCTCGGCGAGGTGCATTTTCTTCCTCCCCTGGGCATCGGTGCGCTGCTGCTGTGGATCGTTACCTTCGGAATCGGCGAAGAGATAGGCTGGCGCGGGTATGCCCTGCCGCGCTTGCAGAAGGCCCACAACGCGCTGAATGCCACGATCATCCTGACGATCTTCTGGGCATTCTGGCACCTGCCGCAGTTCTTCTATCTCTTCGACCCGGCCATCGCCCCGGGATGGGCGCTGGGGTTGTTCGCCGGGGCGCTGGTGTTTACCTGGCTATTTAACAGCACCGGCGGCAGCGTGCCCGTTGTGGCGCTCGCGCACGGCTGTTTCAATTTCGTTTCAGCCTCGAACGCCGGCAACGGCGTGCTTGCCGCCGTCATCAGCACCGTGGTGATGGTGTGGGCGGTCGTGGTGGTGGCGCTGTACAGGCCGAAGCATCTGTCGCGCCGCCCCAGGGTCACAGTTTGACTGCACGCATGGGACTACCGAAACCCGACCTTCATCTCCACACCTCTACACCTCCACCTGTCTCTTATACACATCT
>JAOACN010000268.1 GCA_026417815.1 Chloroflexaceae bacterium
GGGAACGGGCCTGCTCGCCGCGCCGTTCCAGCCCGGCGCCCAGCGCGGCAGTCAGGCGGGCCAGGGTGTAGTCCAGCACGGCACGATCTGCCACCGGCGCGGCGAAGGCGTGCCGCAGGCTCAGGCGTGGTGGCGGCGGCACGGGCAGCAGCGGCGCCTCGCGGCCGTGCAGCGCCCGCCACACCGGCAGCAGCGCGCCGCCGAAGCGCGCGCCGAAGGCCGCCTCCGGCAGCGCCGCCACCGCGCCCAGCGAGTCCAGGCCCAGGCCGCGCAGGGTGGGCGCCAGCGGCGCCAGCGGTTCCAGCCACTCCACGGGGCAGGCGGCGAGCAGCGTCGGCACGGCCGCGGGGCTGACCACCAGGGCCGCATCCGGCCCCGCGCGGCGGGCGGCCAGGCGGGCCAGGGTGGGCGCTGGCGCCACCCCGAGGGCCACGCTCAGGCGCGCCGCCGCGGCGATGCCGCGCAGCGCGACGATGTGCCGCCGCGCATCGGCCACGGTACCGCGGCCCAGATCGATCAGCGCCACCAGCCGATCCGCTGTCCGCTCCAGATGCACCCGTGGGCTCAGGCCATCGAGGCCCAGGCGCAAGGTCTGAAGAGCGGTCGCTTCGGGTGGCGCGGCGGCGAGGCAGGCGATCATTGGCCCTCCAGGGACGCAATCGGCAGATGAAGCGTGACCGTAGCCAGCGGCGTCGCGAAGGGCGGAGCCAGCACCGTCACCCGGGTGCGGCTGCCCACGATCCGCGGGCCGTGCCACACCCAGCCCTGGAGAGCCAGGGTCAGGCGCAGGGAGGTCAGCGGCGCCAGCGGCGCCCGGGGCGGAGGCGAAGCATCGGTGAACAGGCCGGTTGGCAAGGGTTCGGTCACCACCAGGGCGCAGCCGCTGGCGGCGAGCAGGCGCGGCAGGCGGGGCAGGAGGGCTCTAAGGGCCATGGCCCCCCGCGGCAGCGCGAGCCAGGCCGCCAGATGGTCAAGCACCAGAACGCCCACGGCCCGGCGCGCCAGGAGCGTGGCCACGGTCAGGGCCGCGGCGGGGCCGTCGGCGGGGCGCGCCAGGGCGAGATCAGCCAGGGCGACGCCCCGGGCCGCGGCGGCGGCGGGGGCAAAGGTGTGAGCCGCATCGAGGACGCAGGCCAGTTCACCCATAGCCTGCGCCCGGGCGATCAGCCCGAACGCCAGCGTATTCACCCCTGCCGAGCGCGGCCCGCCGATGACGGTCAGCCGCCCCCGCGGCGCGCCGCCCTGCGGAAGCGCCGCGTCGAGCGCCGGACGCCCCGTGGCAAGCGTCGGCGGGTTGGCCGGCGACCGCAGCGCCGAACCGCGGCGCGCCGCATGCGCGCCGTAGCGTCGCTGCAGGTCGGCGATCAGCGCGTCGAGCGTGGACGGAAGGCGTTCCATTCTTGCCCGGGTTCCCTGTGCCCGAAGGGGATAGGGAGAAACCGGGTTTCCCCGCGCCCCTGCCAGAGGAGAGGTAGGGGCGGTTCGCGAACCGCCCCTACCCGGGTTTCCCTGCCCCCTGCCTGAAGGGAGGGTCTGGGAGGGCTTCGCCCTCCCAGGAACATTCTTTCGGTGCGGTGCATGGTACCGCACAAACGTTCTGCTTAAGATGACAATTTGTTTACATTGCCGCTCATTTTCCGTACATCCACTGCGTGCGACGGTGCGTAAAGATAGGCGGACAGGCAACCTCTTCAATCTACACGGCGCATTCGTTCGCAGGTGATTGCGTGATGCGCGCGCAGGCGCCCCCACCGGACCCCGACCCGGCGGCGCCGAGGGGAAAGGCTCCCCGGTGTGGGCCAGCTTTGCTATGTCCAAAAATCGTCGCTATTGGTACGTCAGCGCATGGAGGAACTCCTGATGAGTACACGTTCGGTTCGCCGTGGCGTTCACCCGATCATCCTGGCTTTGCTCGCCGTGCTGGTCGCCCTGTCGCTCCTGCCCTCCGCGGCGCAGGCCGGCCACGCCCCCGAGGCTCCCGCCCGGCTGCGGGCGGTCCACGCGGTGCCCGATTTCGGCGCGGTGGACATCTACGTCAACGGCAACAAGGTTCTGGGCGGCGTCACCTTCTTTGCGGTCAGCCCGTACCTGGAAGTGCCCGAAGGGCGCTACAAGGTGCAGGTCATTCCTGCCGGGGAGAGCCTCTCCAACCCCAGCCTGTTCGTAATCAACCGCAGCTACTATCTCAAATCCGGCCGCGACTACACCCTCGTTGCTCGGGGAAGCGTCGCTTCGGGGCGCGTGGGGCCGACCCTGCTCCGCGACGACAACCGCGAACCGGCGGCCGGCAACGCGCGCGTGCGCGCGGCGCATTTCTCGCCCAACGCGCCCGCGGTGGACATCTTCATCAATGGCGAGAAGGCCATTGAGCATCTGCGCTTCCGCCGCGCGACCGGCTACCTCGAAGTGCCTGCCGGGACCTACAAAGTGGGCATCGCCCCCGCTGGCGGTACGGCGAGCGACATCATCTACACGGCTGATCTGACCCTCGAACCCGGCAAGGTCTACACCGCCTGGGCCAACGGCCTGCTCGGCGTCAAGGACAACGACGCGCAAGCCTTCAAGGTCACCCCGTCGGTGGACGCTGACTTCGCCCCCATGGTCAAGCAGGCCCGTGTCCGCGCCATCCATGCGGTGCCCGACATCGCCGGCTCGCCGGTGGACGTGTACGCGAATGGCGCCAAACTGGTCACCTTTGACTTCTTCAAGGTGACCGACTACCTCACCGTGCCTGCTGGCGAGTACGATATTCGTGTTGTGCTCGCGGGCGGCGATCCGCAGACCGAGGCGGTCATTCAGGCCAACGTTAAAGTGGAAGGCGGCAAGGACTACAGCATTATCGCCAGCGGCACGAACGGCGATTTCTGCGCCACGGTGCTCGAGGATGACAATACGCTCCCCGCGGCTGGCAAGGCGCGCGTGCGCGCGGCCCACTTCTCGCCTGACGCGCCCGCGGTGGACATCTTCATCAATGGCGCGAGGGCCATCGAGAACCTGAGCTTCACCGAGGCCACCGGCTACCTGGAGGTGCCCGCCGGGACCTACGAGGTGGGCATCGCCCCCGCGGGCGGCGATCCGATCTTCAGCGCCAGCCTGAGCGTCGAGGCCGGCAAGGTCTACACCGCCTGGGCCAACGGCCTGCTCGGTGGTACGGGCGCAAAGGCCTTCACGGTCACCCCATCGGTGGACGCAATGGCCAGGTAACTCTACTGTGTCACTTGCCGCGGCTTCCGCTGCGAGGAGTTCGGAGGTGTGCAACCCCTCCGAACGTTCCCCTTCCTGGTCGGCTCGGCGAAGCCGCGCCGCACCAGGAAGGCTAGATCTTCGAGGGCCTACGGCCCCCAATCCTCGCCAGCAGCAACGTGACAACGTAGAGGTAACCGCCTGGTGTGGAGTGGGGCAACCCGGTTGCCCCACTCCGCCGCCGAAGCGCCTTACCTGATCACCTCAACCCCACCCATGTAGGGCCGCAGCACCTCGGGCACGACAATACTGCCGTCCTCCTGCTGGTAGTTTTCCATAATGGCGATAATCGTGCGCGGCAGCCCCAGGCCGGAACCGTTGAGGGTATGCAGAAACTCCGGCTTTGCGCCTGGCTCGGGGCGATAACGCAGGTTGGCGCGCCGCGCCTGGAACGCCTCCACATTCGAGCAGGAACTGACCTCGAGCCACTCGCCCTGCCCCGGCGCCCAGACCTCGATGTCGTAGGTCTTGGCCGCCGCGAACCCCAGGTCGCCCGTGCAGAGCAGCCGGGTGCGGAAGGGCAACCCCAGCAGCCGGCAGCACTCCTCGGCGTCGCGGCGCAGCTTCTCCAGGGCGGCATAGCTGTTCTCTGGCTTCTCGAACATGTACATTTCGACCTTGTCAAACTGGTGGCCGCGCTTGATGCCGCGCACATCGCGCCCGGCGCTCATCTGTTCCTTGCGGAAGCAGGGCGTATAGGCCACGTGGTAGATCGGCAACTGCGATGCCTCCAGAATCTCATCGGCGTAGATGCCGGTGATCGGCACCTCCGCCGTCGGCACCAGCCACAGCCCTGACTCCTCGTCGCGGTAGAGGTTGTCACGGAACTTGGGCAACTGGCCCGAACCCCAGAGCACGTTTTCTCTGACCACGAAGGGCGTATAGATCTCCTCGTAGCCCTGCCGCAGGTGCAGGTCGAGCAGCCACTGGATGGTGGCCCGCTGAAGGCGCGCCCCCAGCCCGCGCATGACGTAGAAGCGCGACCCGGCCAGCTTCACTCCCTGCTCGAAATTGATGATCCCCAGAGCTTCGGCCAGATCCCAGTGGGGCTTCGCGAAGGGCGGCGTGCGCGGCTCGCCCTCCTGGTAGACCACCGGATTATGGCTGTCGTCGCTGCCATCGGGCACGTCGGGGTGGGGCAGGTTGCGGATCTCCAGCATCGCCGCCCGCTGCTCCTCCTCCACCCGCGCCACCTCGTGGTCAAGGGCGCTGATCCGTTCGCCCACCTCGCGCATCGCGGCAATCTGCGCCGCTCGTTCGGCCCCGTCCTGCATCTGACCGATGGCCCTGGAGACCGCATTGCGCCGGGCCTTCAGATCTTCTACCTCGCGCAGCAGGGCGCGGCGCCGCTCATCGCACGCCAGTACCCGGTCAACAACCGCTCCGTCAATCCCAAAGCGGGCGAGTTGTTGCTTGACATAATCTGGGCTTTCACGCAGTAGCTTGATGTCCAGCATACCTGCAACTCCTTATGTGGTTGAACGGGAGGATCCGGGAGGGCTCCGCCCTCCTGCAAGCCCGCTTCCCAGGCGTTTATCGAACGGAGGAGGGTCCGGGAGGGCGCAGCCCTCTCAGAAGCCCTCGCATCTGGCGGGCCGGGGCGCGCCGGTCAGGCTACTTGCGACTCAACTGGCTCATCACCCGCATGACCTCGACCAGGGATGCCCCTTCCAGCTCACCTGCGTTAAGCCCCTTGAACAGGCGTGCCAACTGTTCGCGCTGTGCCGGGTCGGGCACGCGATAGGCGGCAAAGAACACCTGATCGCCTTCACGGGTGAAGAACGTGGCGTAGGGTCCGCCGCCGCGGTCAAGAGCGGCATTGATGGCCCGCAGGACCAGGGGATTGGTAACGGGGATCATATCCTCACGGCTTTCCCAGCCCGTGGGCAGTTCTTCGTCCGTTTCGGTCTCCTCCTCGACCGGGAGCGTGGCCCCCAGGCGCCGCTGCGGGGCGGGTGGCAGGTCGGGGGGCAACTGGCCGATCCGCGAGGGGAAGTTGCCCCAGGCCCGGTTGAGCATGTAGGCCGAAATGCCGATTGCCAGCAGACTGGCCAGGACGATAATCGCAACTGTTAGCAGATCCATAGGCGGTGCTCCCCCGCGCGCAACCCGGCGGGGCGCATGACGACGTCTCACCAGCGCGTCACCTGGAGGGTTACGCTACGGCGTTCCCCGGCGGGCCGGGTCGTGGGAACCCCGGGTTCCCCATTCGCTTCTGCCCGACGCCCCGGCCTCGGTTTCTTCCCTGGTCAGAGGTGTGGGGAAATCCGCTTTCCCCGCCTTCCAACGTGTTGGGGTGCTGACCCCCTCTGGGGGTAGGGGCGCGAGGAACCCGGGGTTGCTGGTTTCTCCAGCGGGCCGGGGCAAGGGGAAACCCGGTTTCCCCATTGTTCATATCAGCGTATAGCTCCAACTGACCGGTTGGCCCTCGCGGTACGGCATCACCCCGTGAAACTGGCGCGGATCCTCGGCAAAGACCAGGGGCAGAAAGAACGGGTCGCCGGGCCAGAGGGGCAGATCGCCGCGCAGCAGCCGCTCGACCGGCACCCACTCCAGGCTGCCCTCGGCATTGGCCGGTGGCGGCTCGCCGCGGAAGCGGGTGATAAGAAAGATGAAGCCAAGCCAGTCCTCGCCCTCTTTCCCGAATCCGGGCCAGCTAATCGTCCCGCGCAGGGTCAGGTCAAGGGCCTCGATCGCTGCCTCCTCCCGCAACTCGCGACGCATGCCGCTCACCACGTCTTCGTGCGGCTCGATCTTGCCCCCCAGGCCGTTGTACTTACCGAGGTGTTGATCCTGCGCGCGCGCATTGCGATGCACCAGCAGCACCGAGGCGCGATCGGGCGAGAGGACGTACCCCAGGGTGGCGATGATGGGCGTGTATGGCATAGTCTACCTCTTCGTGAGGTGGTACTCCGTCAGAGCGCCCTGGGCCGAAGGACCGGCGCCGCGTACGTGTTCACACTTCTCCTGGGAGCGAGGGCATCTTGCCCTCGAATCGTGACGAGGGCGGGACGCCCTCGCTCCCAGGTCTGCGGGGTTACCCCAACGCTGAACACGTACGGCGCCGCCCGTGCTTCGGCCTTACCCGCGAGGGCCGACACTGCGCAGCCCTTTGCGCTCCCTACCACGGCCCATACAGGCCCCGGGCGCCCCGGCGGTACTCGTCGAGGCGGCGGAGGCTGCCTGGTTCGGTATTTGCCGGCAGATCGCGCCGCTGGAAAAAACGCGCGTCAACGATCTCCAGATCATAGGCGGGAGGGCGAGCCTGCCCCAGCGGTTCGCAGACGAACACGGCCACGTAGTTGATCATGCCCTCTCCGATGGCCCGGTACAGGCCAAGGAGTTCAATCGGGCGCGTTTCGCAGCCAGCCTCCTCGCGCACCTCGCGGACGATAGCGGCGACCATCGTCTCCCTCCGTCCCAGGCCGCCGCCGGGCAGTGACCAGGGGTGCCGTCCGCCCCGATGGCGCACCAGTAAGACCTCGTCATCGCGCACGACCAGGGCGCGCACGCCGACCTCGATGGGGCGCGTGAGCTGGCGCAGACCGGCGCGGACGAAGATGATGGCATTGTACGCGAGCGACAACCCGCCTTCGCGCAGGCTGGCCTTCCAGATGTGCATAGAGCAAAACACCCCCGTCCTCCGGTGGAAGGACGAGGGTAGTTCCTCGATGTCCAGCGTGCCTCCCGTGGATGACAGGTCTGGTCTCAGCCCCGTGTGTGGGCTGGCGCCGCGGGCAGCAGGGCCAGGTGCCGGGCGCGCTTGATGGCCACGGACAGGCGCCGCTGCATCTTGGCCGTCACCCCTGTGCGCCGGCGGGGCAGGATCTTGCCCTGGGCGGTGACGTACTTCTGGAGGCGCTTGACGTCTTTGTAATCGGGCACAATGCCCAGTTTCGTAAACTCGCACTCGCGGCGGCGACCACGCCCCCCGCCGCCTTTCACCGTTCGACTCCGGCTCATACCCTGTTGCTTTCTCCGATCAGTTCCAGGATGACACAGACAAACCAGCAAGTAGTATACCACATGTGCGGGTTCCTCACGTGGGAGGGCGCGCCCTGGCAGCGCCGATGCAAAGTCTTTGGGGCGGCGCAGCCGCCCCACACCCCGGATGGAGGGTCTGGGAGGGCGCAGCCCTTCCAGACCTTTCTCCACTCACAGCGCCGGGTAGCGCGTGTGCCAGTCGGTGAGGCGCTGGTAGGCGTCGCCGACCCGCAGGAGGGTGGCTTCGTCGAAGGGGCGGCCGATCAACTGCAACCCGACGGGCAGCCCCTGGCTGAAGCCGCATGGCACCACCAGGCTCGGCACGCCGGCCAGGTTGATTGGCAGGGTGCACACGTCGCTCAAGTACATGGCGATCGGGTCGTCGAGCTTCTCGCCCACCTTGAAGGCGACTGTGGGGGAGGTGGGGGCGGCAATCACGTCAACGCGGGCAAAGGCGGCCTCGAAATCGCGCTTGATCAGCGTGCGCACCTGCTGGGCGCGCTTGTAGTAGGCCTCGTAGTAGCCCGCCGAGAGGGCGTAGGTCCCCAGCATGATGCGCCGGCGCACCTCGGGGCCGAAGCGGCGCCCCCGCGTCAGCTCAATCTCGTCCCACATGCTCTCCCCCCGCTCGCGGGGGCCGTAGCGCACCCCGTCGAAGCGCGCCAGGTTGGCGCTGGCCTCGGCCGGGGCGATGATGTAGTAGGCCGGCAGGGCGTAGCGGGTATGGGGCAATGAGATCTCCACCACCTCGGCGCCCTGCGCCCGCAGCACGGCGATGGCCTCGCGGGTGGCCTCCTCGACCCCCGGCTCCATGCCCTCGACGAAGTACTCGCCGGGCACCCCGATGCGTAGCCCGCGCACCTCGCCGCTCAGCGCGGCGCGGTAGTCGGCGACCGGCGCCGGGGCGCTGGTGCCGTCGCGCGGGTCGTGACCGGCGATCACCTGCATCACCAGCGCCAGATCCTCCACCGAGCGCGCAAAGGGGCCGATCTGGTCGAGCGAGGAGCCGTAGGCCACCAGGCCGAAGCGACTCACGCGCCCGTAGGTGGGCTTGAGGCCGCTAACACCGCACAGGGCCGCCGGCTGGCGGATCGGTCCGCCGGTATCCGTCCCCAGGCTGGCCGGGACCATCAGCGCCGCCACCGCCGCCGCGCTGCCGCCGCTGCTGCCGCCCGGCACGCGCTCGAGGTCCCACGGGTTACGGGTGATGTGAAAGGCGCTGGTCTCGGTGCTGGAGCCCATGGCAAACTCGTCGCAGTTGAGCTTGCCCAGGCTGATCGCCCCGGCGGCTTTGAGGCGGGTGACGACTGTGGCGTCGTAGGGTGGAACAAAGGTCTCAAGGATGGCCGAGCCGCAGGTGGTGCGCACACCGCGAGTGCAGATCACGTCCTTGATGGCCAGCGGCATGCCGTGGAGCGGGCCGGAGTCGCGGCGGCGCGTGGCATCGGCGGCGCGGGCCTCGGCCAGGGCCTGGTCGCCGGTGAGCGTGAGAAAGGCGCGTACCCGTGGCTCGACGGCCTGGATGCGCGCCAGCAGGGCCTCGGTGAGTTCGTAGGAACTGAGCGTGCCGGCGGCGAGGGCGGCCCCCGCCGCGGCGACGGTCAGGGTATGCAGGTCGGTCATCGGCTCTCCCCTGTACGGATCGGCGCCTGCCGCGCCGGGAAGTGATGCCTCCATTATACCCCGATGAAGGCCGAGGCAGGGGGGAGCGTAACCCGACCGAACCCTCCCTTCGAGCAGGGGTGTGGGGAAGCCTGGTTTCCCCACATTGCTCCAACCGGTGTCGAGGCGTTTTCGACGCCCTACCCGAAGTGCCCGCTCAAATAGGCCTCGGTACGCGGATCGGTTGGATTGGTGAACAGTTGGGCGGTGGGACCAAACTCCACCATCTGCCCGGCGCGCGTTTTGGGGTCCATCAGCATAAACGCGGTGTAGTCGGAGACCCGCGCCGCCTGCTGCATGTTGTGGGTGACGATGACGATCGTAAAACTCCCCCTCAGATCGGCGATCAGGTCCTCGATTTTCAGGGTCGAGATCGGGTCGAGGGCCGAGCACGGCTCGTCCATCAGCACCACCTCCGGTTCGACAGCGATGGTGCGGGCGATGCACAGGCGTTGCTGCTGGCCGCCAGAGAGCGAAGTGCCCGTCGCGTTCAGGCGATCCTTCACCTCGTCCCAGAGGGCGGCGCGCCGCAGCGCCCACTCGACCCGTTCCTTGATGCGCCTGTTGTCGCGCTCGCCGAGCACGCGCAACCCGTAGGCGACGTTGTCGAAAATCGACTTGGCGAAGGGGTTGGGCCGTTGGAAGACCATGCCCACGCGCCGTCGCAGCAGGATCGGGTCAACATCCTTGCCGTAAATGGACTCGCCATCAATGGTAAGCAACCCCTCCGCATGAGCGCCTGGCGTCTTGTCGTGCATGCGGTTGATCGCCCGGAGCAGGGTTGACTTGCCGCACCCCGACGGGCCGATCAGCGCGGTGACCTCGCCTTCGGGGATGGCCAGATTGATCTGGTCGAGGGCCTTGAACGTCCCGTAGTAAAAATTGAAGTTGACCGCCTCGATTTTGGCCTTGCCGGCCTTCTCGCGGGTCCGTGCGCGAGCCGCCGCGGTAGCGGCAAAACCGCCAGCCAGGGGTAACGACCTGGTCCGCGTCTCACTCATCTGTCAGGCTCCCATGCGGCTGTGCCGCGCAATAATGGAACGAGGGCGTAACCCTTGCAGCCTTTCCCTTCGAGCAGGGGGCGAGGAAACCTGGTTTCCCTGTGTTCTTCTCAGCCCACTCTTCCACTGATGTAATCCTCGGTGCGCGGATCTTTAGGGGTGGAGAAGATCTGCTCAGTGGGTCCCTCCTCGATCAGAACTCCGATGGGAACATCGTCAGTCTTTTCCACCATAAACACGGCGGTACGATCCGAGATGCGCGCCGCCTGCTGCATGTTGTGGGTCACGATCACAATCGTGTACCGCTGGCGCAGGCTGAGCAGCAGTTCCTCGATCCGGAGGGTCGAGATGGGGTCAAGGGCCGAGCACGGCTCGTCAAAGAGAATGATGTCCGGTTCGACGGCGATGGTGCGGGCGATGCTCAGGCGTTGCTGCTGACCGCCGGAGAGGGCCATGCCGGAGAGGTGCAGCTTGTCTTTCACCTCGTCCCACAGATTGGCGTCGCGAAGGGCCTTTTCCACGCGCGCGTCAAGCTCGGCCTTGTTTTTGATCCCACCCAGACGCAGGCCCACGGCCACGTTCTCGTAGATGTTGCGCGTGCGCAGGGCGATCGGCAACTGGAAGACCATGCCGATCTTGCGCCGCACCAGGGCCGGATCGATCCCCGGCGCGTAGATGTTGATGTCGTCGAGCTTGACCAGACCCTCCGCGTGGGCGTAGGGGATCAGTTCGTGCATGCGGTTCAAGCAGCGCAGCACGGTGCTCTTCCCGCAGCCCGAAGGGCCGATCAGCGCCAGAATCTGGTTGGGCCGCACGTCCAGATCCATTGCCTGCACGGCAAGACGCTTGCCGTAGAAGGGCTTGAGGCCGCGCACGGTCATACTGTGGGCGGTCTGCGTGGCCAGGGCAGGTTGGGTTGCAACGGCCATGGGCGGTCACCTCTTAATGCGCGCGGTGGTGATACGGACCAGCAGATTGACGCCGAGCACCAGCATCATCAGCACAAAGGCCGTGCCCCAGGCAAGCTGGTTTTCGGCGGGGAAGGGCGACTCGATGTATTTGTAGGTCAGAATGGGCAACGCGGCCATGGCGGCGAACATGTTGAAGCTGAGATTGCTGTTGCCCTGAATTGTCAGCAGGAGCGGGGCGGTCTCGCCGGCGCCGCGGGCGAAGGCCAGTAGCGCGCCGGTGACGATGCCCGTCAGAGCGGTGGGCACCACCACCGTAAGGGTACTGTACCACATCGGGGCGCCCATTGCCATCGCCGCTTCACGCACGGCGTTGGGCACGAGTTTAAGGATCTCCTCGGTCGTGCGGGCAATTGTCGGCACCATCAGGAAGGTGAGGGCGATCGAACCGGCAATGCCTGAGTAGGTGCCGGACGGTCGGACAATCATGGTAAATCCAACCACCCCGATGACGATCGACGGTGCGCCGCTGAGCACGTCGCAACAGAAGCGAATAAAGGTATTGAAGGGGGTGTCGGGGTACTCGGCCAGGAAGATGCCGGCCAGAATGCCGATTGGCAGGGAAAACAGCAGCGCGGTGATTGTTACCATCAAGGTGCCGACAATGCCATGCAACACCCCCCCCTGCGCCTGCACCTGGGCGGGGGCGTCTTCTCCCGTCCCCTCGATGGGCAACCCGGTGCGCGGGTCAATGCCAACGGGCACCGGCGGACGGTAAGTGTCGGTAAAGAAATCCCGGTTCAGGGCCGCGCCGCCCAAAAGCAGCACGTAGGCAATAATCAGCACCAGAGGCACGATGGCGATTGCCGTCGCTAGAATTGTACATCCGCGCAGGACCTTGTCAACCTGGCTGCGCCGCCGGTACGTCAGCATATTGGTCTCAATGGTACCATTCATACCTTTTCTCCCGCCGGTCCCCGCGCCGTCTGCCACACCAGATAACGCGCAATCACGTTCAGCAGCAGCGTAATGCCGAAGAGCGCCAGGGCCAGGGCGATAAGCGAACTCTCGTGGATCAGGCTCACCGAGTTGGGCAGTTCGCTGGCGATCAGGGCCGCCGCAGTGGTGGCCGGCATAAAGATCGATTGTTCAATGCGCGTGCTGTTACCGACAAGCATCGTAGCCGCCATGGTCTCTCCCAGGGCGCGCCCCAGTCCAAGCATGATCCCTCCGACGATCCCGGCGCGGGCGTAGGGCACCACTGCGCCCCAGATCACTTCCCAGCGGGTCGCGCCGAGGGAGAACATGGCTTCGCGCTGGTGATTTGGCACCGCCTGTAACACATCGCGGGTGATCGCCGATACGGTGGGCAGGATCATAATCGCCAGGATGGTGCCGGTGATCGCCAGACCGCGGCTCACCGCGATGGGGCCGGACAGCCAGGGCACGAACTGCCCCGCCGTGTTCGCGATGGGGTTAGCCACCCAGTTGTTGAACCAGTTGGCGAACACCGCCACGCCCCAGAGGCCGTAGATGACCGAGGGGATGGCCGCCAGCAGTTCAACCATGAAACCCAGCGGTTGGCGCAGGCGCAGGGGGCACAGTTCAGAGAGAAAGATGCCGATGGCCACCCCGGTAGGCGCCGCCAGGATCAGGGCAATCAGCGACGAGAGCAGGGTGCCGCGAATGGCCGGCCAGGCCCCGAAGCTGACCGGGTAGAGCTCGGTTTCGATCGGGTTCCAGTCAGTGCCCCACAGAAAGCTCCACCCATAGGCAGCACGGGCCTCGGCCGACCCATTGTACGTCACGACTCCCACTACTACCACCAGACCGATGATCACCAGGGCGAAGAACAGGGTCAACAACCAGAAAAATACATCGCCATGTCTGGTCTGTCGCGCCCAGCGGCTGCTCGCGGTGATGCGCGGTACGGCTTTTGCATCTGCCATTGATAGTGCTCCGTAAAAGCGAGGCGGCTCCCGCAGCTAATACGAAGAGACGTGATGCAGCATTATCGCCGCATCACGTCTCCCGTCAACCCGAGGCGTCAGCGCGCCGGGCCATCGAAGACGCGCTGGCCATTAACCGTGATGCTCTGCAACGACTGAATCGCCCGCACCCGCAGCGAGGCGGGCAGGGGCGCGTAGCCCAGGCGCGTGGCCGCGCCGGTGCCTTCCGTCAGGCTCCAGTAGAGGAAGTCGGTCAGCGCCTGCGCCTTGGGAACGTCCTTGTAGGTGTTCTGGCGCACCAGGATGTAGGTGAAGCCGGCGATCGGGTAGGCGTTGGGGTTGGGCGAGTTGGTGATCGAGGCCACCAGGTTGGCCGGGATCGGCACGCCATCCGCCGCGGCCGAGGTGGCCTCCAGCGACGCGGCGACGAAGTTGCCCGAGGCGTTCTGCACCGGCGGCAGGGGCAGGCGGTTGGCGGTGGCGAAGACCTGCTCCACGTAGCCGATCGCGCCGCGGGTGTTCTTCACCGTGCTGGCAACGCCGGCGTTGCCCGGGGCGCCCACGCCCACCGGCCAGCGCACCGTCGTGCCCGAGCCGACCCGGCTGCGCCAGTCGGTGCTGATCTTGCTCAGATAGTCGGTCCAGATCGAAGTAGTGCCGGAGCTGTCCGAGCGATACACGACCGTAATGGGCAGGTTGGGCAGGCGCACGTTGGGGTTGGCAGCAGCGATGCGCGGGTCGTTCCAGTTACGGATGGCGCCCAGGTAGATGCCCGCGAGGATCTCCGGGTTGAAGCGCAGTTCCGTAATGCCCGGGACGTTGTAGGTCGGCACCACCGCGCCGATCACCATGGGGATGTGCAGAGCGTCGGGCGCCTCGGTCTGCACGCGCTGAGCGGCGATGGCCGCGTCCGTGCCGCCAAAGTCCGTCAGGTAGGCGATGAAGTCGCGAATGCCCTGGCCCGAGCCGACCGGCTGGTAGCTGATGCTAACGCCAGGGACCACCTTCTTGTACGTGTCAATCCAGGCGGCATAGAGTGGCGCAGGGAAGGTCGCCCCCGACCCCTTCAAGGTTGCCTGCACCTGGCGCGGCGCCCAGCTCTGGGCCTGGGCGGGGCCGCTTACCAGGGTGAGCAGCGTTACGACGGCGAGCGCCATTGCGAACACGCGAACGATCGTGGTCCGTACCATACCGTGTTCTCCCTTCTTCAGCTAGTTCCCGGCGAAACGAGTGCCTGTGTCGGGGAATGCAGGCTAATCCTAACGGAGTTGTGTTAAGCTTCGTAGGAATTAAAGTTAAGACTATGTCAAACCCAGGTGACAATTGTCGTCGCGGTCACTCCCGCGGACGGGGGCGTGGGGCAACCTGGTTTCCCCGCCCTTCGCCAACCGGCCAGAGGCGAGGCGCGCGGAAGCGCCGCGCACCTTCCCACGCGCCGTACCAGGAAGGGAGATCTGCGGGGCCGCGGGCCTCTGCAACTCCCGCCAGTGGCAAAGTGACAAAGCTATAGCCTGGCGGCTGAAGCCGCGGGCTACCGCTGCGTAGCCCGCCTTCGCGGGCCGTACGGGATTTATTTCTTACATAAGAGCAGCAAGGAGAGCGATCTCACGCCGGTTCATCCACCGAGTCGAAGCGATACCCGACGCCGCGAACGGTCTGAATGTACCGCGGGCGCGCCGGGTCCTGTTCGATCTTCTCGCGGAGCCAGCGGATATGCACGTCAACCGTGCGGCTGTCGCCGGCGAACTCGGTGCCCCAGACCCGTTCGAGGAGCAGGTCGCGGGTCAGGGCAATACCACGGTTGCGAATGAGGCAGGTCAGCAGGTCGAACTCCTTCTGCGCCAGGCTCAGTTCGGCCCCGTCGCGCCAGGCCCGCCGGCTGCTGGTATCTACCTTAATGCCTCCGGCAATCAGCACCTCGCGCCCTGAGATGCGCGGGTGGGCTTCACTGCGCCGCAGAATCGCCCGCAGGCGCGCCAGAAACTCCCCCAGACTGAAGGGTTTGGTGATGTAATCGTCGGCGCCCAGTTCCAGGCCGGCAATGCGATCGACTTCGTCCTGCCGCGCGGTGAGCATGATGACGGGAACATCGCTCTCCTGGCGCAGAATGCGGCACACCGAGAAGCCGTCGAGGCGCGGAAGCATAATATCGAGGACGATCAGGTCGGGGTTGTGCCGGCGCGCCAGATCCAATCCCTCAACGCCATCAATGGCCTGTATGACCGTGTAGCCTTCGCGCTCAAGGTTGTAGCGCAGGGTCTCGGCGAAGGTCACCTCGTCCTCAACCAGCAGAATGGTGGGCATAGGCGCTGTCTGACCGCCGGAATTGCAACGCGCAGCGTGTCAGGGATGGGACTTCCGAGGGAACCTGCAATCGGCTGGCGCATCGGTGGCGTTGCGCCACGCATCTGGCCCCCCTGCGCCCGACTACGGGTTGTGTGGTATCCTACCGGGTTTCTGTTAAAAAACATTCAACAAACCTTTAATTTCTTGTCAAGCAGAGGTTAACGCACAGGGGACAGAGCAGCGGCCCACGTGGGGCATCGCGGACGTTGCGTAGCCCCTGGCGGCCCTGGTTGCAGCGTTCTGATTGTAATACCGATAGCCTATAATTCCGACGAGTGTATTTTTCCTGGCTGGTAAGCCGGGTCTGCCGGTTACCCCGATGGCAGATGCAGCGCGTGACCCCCTCCTCCGATCGTTGGACGCGCCTATGGAACTCGTGGCCGGCTCCTCGCTGCAGCGCAAATTAGTCATAGCCTTTGTCGTGGCGCTGCTGATTCCCGCACTCGTCCTCGCGATCTACCATCTGGTGGAGATGCGTTCGCTCCTGCTTGCGCAGAGCGGCCTGGAGTACCGGCAACGGGCCGAAATGCGCGCCGCGGTGGCTGAGGAGCTGGTGGCGAGCGCAGTTACGGATCTGCTGGCCGTTGCCCGTTCGCCATCCATGCTGTACCACGCAAACGCTCCCTTCGCCAGCAACGATCCGCTGCTGGCGGAGCTTGCTGCTTTTCTGCATCAAGCGCGGGCGCCCTATCAGGCTCTGTGTGTATTCGCTATCACGGCCGCCGAACAGGTCTGTCTGCGCTCGCCGTTTCCAGATGACACATCGGCGTGGGCGCCCGTGGTTGAGCCGGCGCCGGCAACGGTGGCCCTTGCCGCGCGCGAAGCTCTGGCGGGCGGAACGCAGGCGGGAACCTGGCAGTTCAGGATTGTGCCGCTTGAGGTCTCGCCGCCGGGCGCGCTCGTAGTAGCTCTGGTTACCGTGGTCGCCCGGGAGAGTGGCGAGCCCGCCGTCCTGACGCTGGAGTTGCCGGCGCAGGAGCTGTTTGAGGCCCTGGTCGCGCCCGAAGCTCCGGTGAGTACCACCATTGTTGATGCGTCAGGAACCTACCTCTTTCAATCCGTCGCCGGCCAGCCGGGCGGGCTCGGGGCGCCAACCTTGCTGGCGTCCCGGCCTCGTGACGCGTCGTGGGTCCTCGGTCAGGCCGGCAGCGTGGCATTTCCCTCCGCGGATCGGCCGCAGACATTGCAGGTCGCTGTACCGGTTCGGCCCCCCGGCCAGTCCGGGCTGGAGTGGACGGTGATCTACGCGCTGCCCCGCAGCGCGATAACCGACCCGATCTGGCGCAGCGAGGTCATGATCGCCATCATCACCCTGAGCGCCCTGCTGGTCGCGCTGGTTGTGGCCATGCGTCTGGCGCATGACATCGTGCGCCCGGTGCGTGCCCTGGCCGCCGCAGCCGAGCGCGTGGGCAATGGCGATCTGCACGCCACCATTCCCACCGGTGGCAACGATGAAATCGGTGCCCTGGGCCGGACCTTCGATCGCACCGTGGCCCGCCTTCGTGACGCGATCGCGGCCACGGAGAGCCGCCGTCAGGAGGCTGAGACCCTTCGCGCGGCCACCCAGGCCGTCAGTTCCACCCTTGATCTGAACCAGGTGCTCGACCTGATCTTGAGCGAGTTGCGCAAGGTGGTGCCCTACGAC
>JAOACN010000305.1 GCA_026417815.1 Chloroflexaceae bacterium
GGCGGTAGAACGAAGGCTTGAAGGGGTACAGAATGGCCAGCGGCACGCCTTCGGCGCGCAGTTCGTCGGCCGGGCGCCGGAGCAGCAGGGCCACGTGGCCCCGCCGTCGCAACTGCGGGGCGCTGGCGACCGACCCGATGCCGGCGGCCTGAATATCGCCCGCGCCGGCCTGCACCCGTAGCGGAAGCACCTCCAGTTGCGCGGCCAGGGTGTCGCCGGCGAACACGCCCCGCAGGCGCGCCAGACGATCCGCGGCGACCTCGGTCGCAACGGAGCTGGCGTAGTTGGCGGGGAAGGCGTACTGTTCCAGCGCGATGAACTGGTCGAGATCCTGCTCGCTGAGCGGGCGGTAGGTCAGCATGATGGGCGCCCCGGTTTTTCTGCCACAAGAAAATAGCTGCCGCAGCGCATCCAGCCAAACAGCCAGAGGTCCAGTTCCATCAGCAGGGTGACGGCCAGCAGCGCCAGGTGGACCGGACCGCCGGGGCGCAGGCGCCGGCGGATGCGCTGCCGGGCGCGGATCTCGCGGACGACGCCGTTGGCGGGCGGCCCGAAGGTGGCAGGAAACGCGTCATCGCGCGGCCCATCCGCGGCGGGCGACCCGCCCCGCGGCGCCGGCGCGCGGCCCAGCGCGGCCTCGCCCAGCTTCATCAGCACGTGCTCGACGAAGGTCGTGAACAGACTGTTCCAGAACACCACCTTCACCGGGTGCAGGCCGGCGCGTTCAAAGGCCGCCAGCACGTCTTCCCAGGTTTCAAGGGCCTTCACGTGGTCGGACTTGCGGCGGGCCTCGCGGGAGAAATCGTACCATCCGGCGCGCACGAACACGCGCCCCAGCCGCCGACTGAGGTCAATCACCGGCTGAATGGGCGAGCGTTCGCGAGTGTTGGAGAAGGCCAGCATGCGCCCGCCGGGGCGTAAGACGCGGGCGCTCTCGGCCAGGTACCGGTCAATGACCTCCAGGGGGAAGTGTTCGAGAATGTCGATCGCGAACAGCTTATCGAAGGTGTTGTCGGCGAAGGGCAGGCTGCGCGAGTCGGCCCGGGCGAGGGCCACCTGTTCGCGGGCCTGGTCGGCGAAGAGTGTGGCCGGATCGCTGCCGATCATCAGGCGCACGCGGTGGGCGTTCCAGACGGCGTGTTTGGCCGTGCCGCAGCCATTGTCGAGGGCCACGTCGGTGGGCCGGAAGCGCAGGAGCCGCCGCAGCGCCCGGTCGCGCACACCGGCGGCGAGCAGCGGCGGGGCCAGGTCGCGGTAATCCAGCTCCTCGGCCAGCTCCGCCTCATCGGTGACGTACTTCGAGACGTAGCCGTAGGCGACGTTCTGGGGCATCAGGTCAATATAGCCATCCCGAAAGGCGTAGACGGCGCCGCAATGCCCGCAGTGGACGCCATCATCCATAACGTAAAGGTCGCGCGAGCGGCAGGTTGGGCATTGCAGGAGGGGAAAGAGTTCGCGGGGGATCATGCCAGGAACTTCCGTTCCACATCCCGGGCCAGGAGGGCGTCGAAGAGCAGCAGGAACACCCCCTGCACGGCGATGCCCACGCCCATCCCCCGGCGATCGGGCCGGTCGGCGAAACGCAGCGCGGTGAACAGCCCCGCGACGATGTACAGTACATCCAGCCCGGCGTTGAACCACAGGATGCCCCGAAAGCGTTCGGCCTCGTGGGTCGCGGCGGATTCGTCGAGGGAGTGCTCGGCCAGGGCCTCGGCTTTCAGCAGCGCCCTGCGTCGCCCGGCCATCGCCAGGAGCACGTCAATCACCCCCCAGGCCGCCGCCTGTAGCCCGAAGTGGCGCGTGAAGCCGCCAAACGGCAGCATCAGCGCGCCCAGGATACTGCTCACGATGCCCCAGAAGAGGAGCGGCTGCAACGCCCGCCGCTGGTAGACAAAGAAGTTTTGAGGCATAACGTTGTGCGTTCGGCTAGCTCTACTTTGTCACTTGCCACAGTTTCCGCCAGGAGGAGGTTCGGAGGGGTGTAGCCCCTTCGAACGTTCCCGTTCCTGGTGCGGGGGTATGGGGAAACCTGGTTTCCCACACTCCCTTTCGGAAATCCCCTACCCGGGCTGTGCGTATCTTACCCGATCTTGCGATGGCGTCAATCACGGGGGGCGGCTGCGCCGCGCGCCACTGATGTGACCAGGGAGAAACCGGGTTTCCCCCTATCCCCGCCGGTAGGCGGGCGCGGGTGGCCCCATCGCCGCCGGGCGGCGTATGGGGAAACCTGATTTCCCCTGTTACCGCCAGTCAAGTTGCGTGGCGAAGCGGACCGCGGCCCCCGCGCGGCGCAGCCGCAGGCCCAGGCGGGCCAGCGGCCCCAGCAGCCGCCCGTCGGCGATGTGGTCGAGGTGCAACTGAAAGGCCGCCCGTAGCAGCCGGTGGCCGCCCTGCGCCGCCGGGGGCACATGAACGTCGGCCCAGGCCAGCAGCGCGTCAAGCGCGGCCTGGGCCTCGGCCAGCGTCTCGCCGAGCAGCGCCGCGCCAGCGTCGCGGGCCGCCAGGACGTACAGTTGCTGGCGCAGACGCAGGAAGCGGAGCAGCGCGGCGCTCAGTTCCCACTCGGCCCGTTCGGCGGCCAGGCCGGCGCTGGCGAGTGTGGTGTCCCACACCGCTGCCGCCCGCTGCAACTCCTCATCGGCGCGGCGCAGGTTCTCCAGGCGGCGCTCCATGGCGCGTCGCGGCCCGGCGATGAACCAGTCGAGCACGTCGGCGGGCGGGTGGGCCACCGGGTCGCGCCCCCGCCGCGCCGTCGCGCCTTCGTCCTGCTCCGGGTCGCGTTCGAGCACGGCGCGCCAGGCGCGGTTCAGCGCAACGTGGGCCTCGACCAGGGGCGCGCCGCACCGCGGCGCGCGCGCGGCGGCGTAACAGGCCAGCGTGTCCTCCGCGCTGGCGGTGGGCGCCCAGGCCAGCCGCGCGAACAGGTAGGCGTTGGGCGGCGTGGCCACGAAGGGCCGGTCGCCTGTCAGCAGCGCGTGTACCCCCGTTGCTCCCGTGGCGTGGTAGTGCCGCATATCGGCGGCGATCACCTCCGGCAGCGGCGGCGGCGACGATTTGAACAGAATGCCGTCCAGGTAATACTCGAAGATCGCCAGTTCTTCGCCCGCGCCCTCCCCGGCATAGCGGGCCAGCCTGCCGGCAATCCCGGCGTTGGCCGGCCCGTTCATCCCCTCGGCGTAGCTGCGCAGTCGGGGCGCGAAGATCGTCGTAACGCGGGGATGCGGGCGCGTTGCCGCAGGCGGGGTTTCGGTATCGTGGTAGGCCAGAAAGGCCACCCGGGCCTGCGGGCGACCGATGGGCAGGGCCTCGGCCAGCGCGTTTGCGGCGATCAGGGCCTGGTCGGCGGGGCCGAGGGTGGCGCAGTTCGGGCAGTGGCACCAGCCGCCCGCCCGTAGATCGTCCGGCCAGAGATGGTAGATCTCCGCCTCGGGGTAGGCGGCGAAGAACGCCGCTGCCAGTTCCTGCGCGTGGGCCAGCGCGGCGGGATTGCTGACGCACAGGTTGTGGTCGGCGGCGCGCCGGCGCCCGTTGTGGCGGAACATATCCGGCCGGGCCCCGAACAGGCGTCGCGGCACCAGGTCGCGCAGGTGATGGCCCCCCAGTTCGATCCGCAGCCCGCGCTGGCGGATCAGCGGCAGCAGCGCGGCGCGGCGCTCGCGCCAGGCGGCCAGCCGGCATGCCCCCAGCGCCGGGGCCCGAATGGTGGTGTGGACGAAGATCGTGTTGAGGCGGTTGCGGGCCGCCCAGACGATCCACCGTTCGGCCTCGGCCAGGAAGAGGTCGTGGCCGAGGACCAGCCCGCGTCGGGCCAGGCCGGGCTGGTCGGCGACGGCGATAGAGGGGAGGGTGATGCGGGCATGGCCGGGGAGAAGCTCGGCACCCGCTTCCGGCGCCGGCCAGCGACACCCCAGGGCCTCCAGCAGGTCGTAAACGGCGTACAGGAGGCCCCGTGGCCCCGCGCCGCGCAGGCTCAGGCCGCGCTCGTCGGGGGCGCGGATGAACCCCTCGCCCTCCGGGCCGTGCGACAGGACGATGCGCGACCCCTGCGCCGCCGCGGTAATCGGCAAGACCGGCGCCCCCATCCGCGCCAGCGTGTCGCGCAACTCCTCGGCAGCCAGCAGCGCCGTCGGGTGGTCGCTGGCAAGCTCGATGGACCAGGAAGGGCCCAGGGTGAGGTCAACGCTCATGCTACCACCGGCGGGTCAACAGCACTCCGGCCACGATCAGCACCGCTCCGGCC
>JAOACN010000318.1 GCA_026417815.1 Chloroflexaceae bacterium
AGATGTGTATAAGAGACAGCCATCCGCACCAACCAGCGCTTCGGCGGGGTGCCCATGGTGGTCAGGCATCGGAAGCGCCACCTGAAGCCCAAACTGGTGGTTTTCTGCGACCGGAGCGTCTCCACCCAGCACGTGATGACCTTCATGCTGCTGATGATCTACTCCCTGCACGATCAGCTCAGCCGCACGCGGTCGTTCGCCTTCATTGACCGGCTCTACGACATGACCATGTACTTTGCCGAGTCGCGTCCTGAGGAGGCCATCGAGCGGGTCATGCGTGAGATCCGGCCCACGCGCAGCTACAGCACCGACCTGGGCAGCGCCCTGGGCCAGTTCGTGCGCGACCATCTGAGCGCGGTGGACCATCGCACCACGGTGATCGTGCTGGGAGACGCGCGCAACAACGAGAACGACCCGAACCTGGAAGCCTTCGAGCAGATCTGCCGCCGGGCGCGGCGGGTGGTCTGGTTCGCCACGGAGGAACGCTGGAAGTGGGGGGTGTACGATCCCGGCTCCCTCAGCAGCGACATCTACCGCTACGCGCCAATGTGCGACGCCCTGCACGAGGTCACCAACCTGCGCCAACTGGCCGATGCGATTGATCGGCTCTTCGTGCGTTGAGGGTGCACTTTACGAAAAGGCCGAAGCGCCGGCTGTGCCGGCGCTTCGGCCTTACTGAGCGCCCATTGACACCCCGGCGCCCCTGATGGTACCATACAGTCAGTATTCTTGAGCAATTTGCTCTACTATGGCCACACCATGCGCATCTCCAGCAAAGGCGATTATGGGCTCCGCGCTCTGTTTGACCTGGCGCAGCACTACGGCAAGGGGCCGGTCCAGAGTGAAGACATCGCCAGACGCCAGGGTATTCCAATTAATTATCTCAACCAGTTACTGATCACTATGCGCCGCGCGGGGCTGATCGAAAGCCTGCGCGGCCCGCAGGGCGGCCACATGCTCGCCCGTTCCCCCGAGACGATCACCCTGCGCGATGTGCTCATCGCCCTCGAAGGGCCGTTGCTCCCCGGCGACGGAACGCGCGAGGATCTGGTTCCCGGCGTGCCCGAGGACCACGACCTGATTGACGAGGTGTGGAGCGAACTCCGGGCGCAGCTCGAGGCCATGCTCAGCCGCACCACCCTCGATGATCTCTGCCAGCGCAAGCGGCAACGGGCCGGGTCGGTAATGTATTATATCTGAAGGGGGATTGGTACCGCATCCGAGTAGGGCCGGAGCACTGGCTGCGCCAGTGCTTCGGCCCTACGGTGGCCCCACGGGCCGGGGGCCGGCCCATCACAGCCGCCGGGACGGAGCAGCAGGCGCTTCACAACCCCAGTCCCAGCCCCTCGAGCCAGAAGCGCAGCCACGACATGCTCCCCAGAATGAGCAGCGTGGGGATGACCGCCACCACCGCCGGGCGGGCAAGCTGCCGCAGGTCGGTCACCGCGCCCTCGTAGCCCATCACCAGACTGGTGAGCAACAGGGCTACCAGGTAGAGCACCCCGGTGATGCCGAAGAAGGCCAGGAAGGCCAGCGGCCAGAACATCAGGCTCAGATTGCCGTAAATGGCCGCCAGGGCCAGCAGATTGACGGCAACGATCGCCGCCAGTTCCCACCAGTTCCGCAGCACCGCTTGGCGCTCGTCCACGTCCCTGCGCAGGGTCTTCACCAGGATAAGGTGCAGCAGCACGGCAATGAAGATGCCCATCCCCATGCCGGTCAGCGTGCGCAGAAAATTGTCCGGCGTATAGAGGTGCGGCCGCCCCAGGTCCACAAACAGCGAATTGAAGCCATCCACGGCCATGATCGCCACGAAGAGCAGCAGGGTCGCCACAATGGACCAGGGGGGCAGGCCCCCGGCGCGTCCGCGGCCCACGGCGTAGATGGAGAGCAGCGTCAGCATAAAGCTGAGGTAGATGCCGCTGTTGCGGGCGCAGAGGGGGAACTGCAGGTCGCCGAGGAAGATATTGTGCTGTTGAGCACAGACGCCGTGGACCACGGCGTACATCTTCCACTCCAGGGGCGCGCCGGGCCAGAAGAACAGGGCCGCGAGCAGCACGGCGACGAGCGCGCCGAAGAACCAGCGCCAGGGGCGCTCGCCACGAACCCCAACACGCGCCTCGGCGAACCGGCGCTCGCCCATGCGCTGCTGCGCGATGCGAATCACTTCATCGGGGGAAGGTGAGCTCATTCGAGGGCCTCGAGCTGTTCCGCGAGCGCGCGCTCGTTCAGCGCCCCGATGTGCCGGGCGCCGATCGTGCCGTCGCGGCGAATAAAATACGTCACGGGCAGGCTGGTGACCGCGTAGCGGTCGCCGATGTCGCCGCCGATGTTCGCAATGAGCGGAAAGGTGACGGGCGTCGTTGCTGTAAAGCGGGCAATCGCCGCCGGCAGTTCATTGCGATTCACCGCGAGTACCGCCAGCTTTCCTTCAGCGGCGTCGTAAGCTGCCTGGAGGATGGGCATCTCTTCCACGCAGGGCAGGCACCACGTCGCCCAGAAGTTGAGCACGACCGGCGTGCCGCGCAGATCGCTCAATCGCATCGTCGTTCCGTCGGGAAGGGTGTAGCTAAAATCGGGCGCCGGGTCGCCGCTGGCCGGCGCGCCGTGGCCCCGGTCAAGCAACTGGCTCTCGGTGGCGATCACCGCGCCGCCCGCCGGTGGAATGGCCGGCGCGGTGGTGGCTGGCTGCCGGCCACAGGCCGCCAGGGTTCCGGCGATGAGCGCGAAGACGATGAGACGATACATGCCTTCATTATAACCGTAGAGCCGTCCCGGTGGGACGGCTGTAGAGC
>JAOACN010000363.1 GCA_026417815.1 Chloroflexaceae bacterium
GAGGTGAGCGTGATTCCGCACGACGCGGAGGCGTTTGCGCGGGCCATTTACGCGGAATTGCACCGTTGCGACGCCGCGGGCGCAGAACTGATCGTGGTGGAGGAATTGCCGGGCGCGCCCGAGTGGCGGGCGCTGGCGGACCGCCTGCGCCGCGGCCCCCTGCCCCTGGCCCAGACGGCGCGGATCATCGGCCAGCTTGCCCCGGCCCTCGACGCCGCCCACGCCGCCGGGCTGATCCATCGCGACGTCAAGCCCGATAATGTGCTCTTTGACCAGACCGACCAGCCCTACCTGGCCGATTTTGGGGTGGTCGGCATGATGCAGGCTTCAACCTTGCTGACCCGCAGCGCGGTGATCGGCACACCCGACTATATGGCCCCCGAACTGGCCCGGCCCGGTGGTCTGTCACCACTGGTGGATGTGTACGCCCTGGGGGTCATGCTCTTTGAAATGCTCACCGGGCGGCCACCGTACCAGACCGATACGCCCCTCGGCACGCTGGTGGCCCACGTGACCGAGCCAATCCCCGACGTGCGGGCGCGCCGGCCCTGGCTGCCCGCCGCGACGCAGATGGTGATCGAGCGGGCGCTGGCCAAGGCCCCCCGCGCGCGCTACCAGTCGGCGGGGGAGCTGGCCGCGGACCTGACGGCCCTGGCGGCAGGGCAATCCCCGCCGACGCTCCAACTGCGCCCGCCGGCGGAAGCGGTTGCGCCCACTCCGCCTCCCGCCCCGACCTTCACCCCGACCACGCCGACCGTTCCGCGCCCCGCCACGACCTTTGAACCGGCGTCGCCAACATTTGAACGCCGCACGACCGGCTTCGAGCCCCCCGCGCCGGCCGGCGAGCGCGCCGCTCGTGAACGTATTCCGAGCTGGATATGGCTGTTCACGGCTATAGCTGTCGTTGCCGGGGTGTTCTTCTTCTGGTTCACCAGCCTGGCTCGCCCACAGGCATCGGTTCCGCACCAGGCGCCAATCCCGTACCCGACGTACACGCCGGCCGCCGCAGGTCCCTGGCCATCCGGCGCCGAACGGTCAGACACCTGGCTGTATCCCACGCCTACGCCTACCCCCGCCCCCGGGGCCTCGATGCCGTATCTCAGCAATACGGCATCGGTTTCGGAAGCGGCGCCAGGTATGGAGTTCAGTTACTACATCAGCGTCTTTGCCTGGGATGACGCTGCCCGTGAGGTGACCCTGGTGAGCCGGATCAGTAATGATCTGGACGTGTTGAATGTTGGCACCGAGTCGGGCACGTGCAGCGGGTACCAGGTGATCACGTGCGTATTGACCGTCAGCCCTGGCGTTCCGGCCAACGTGCGGATTGATGTGCAGGTGCGCGAAACCGTCCCGCCGGGTACGATCATCACCAGTATCGCTGAGATAGAAGGAGCGTCCCCCGTGGTCGTATCGGTCCCGGTGAGTGCATGGTCGCCTTTCGAGGCCCCGTCCGGGCCGACACCGCCCGCGGCGCCGCCGCCCATGCCGACGCCGACTGCGGCGGCGCCGCCGCCGCCCATGCCGACGCAGACCGCACCGCAGCCTTGAGGGTGGGGAAAGGGCGCAACTTTCCCCCCAGGTAGGGGCGCAGGGCAACCTGGTTTCCTCGCGTTACGTTTTTCGTCCCAAC
>JAOACN010000374.1 GCA_026417815.1 Chloroflexaceae bacterium
CGACGAATACTCACCCTCGGTGTTCTCGCGCACGATCAGCATGTCGATCTCGCCCGGTTTGCGGTTGGCAAGCGGGGACGGCACCCCGGGCATCAGCCGTGCCGGCCGCAGGTTCACGTACTGATCGAACTCGCGCCGGAATTTCAGCAACGAACCCCACAGGGAGACGTGGTCCGGCACCTTATCCGGCCAGCCGACGGCGCCGAAGTAAATCGCGTCGTGCCGCCCGATTTGCTCCTTCCAGTCCGGCGGCAGCATCATGCCGTGTCGCAAGTAGTAAGCGCAACAGGCGAAATCAAAATGATCGAAGACAAGTGCAAGCCCGAAGCGCGCAGCCGCTTTTTCTAGCACGCGCAGCCCCTCGGGCACGACTTCCTGCCCGATGCCATCGCCCGGGATAACCGCGATACGAAACGTTTTCATCGCAGGCGAAATCGCTGCTGACGCCGGCACTTTACCGGACCGGTCATTGCGCCCGCCGTCCTTGGCACAAGCACCGCTGCTCGCGCGCTCGCCGCGTTAACGGCGGAAGGCAATAACTTGCTGCTGCTGCTCGCCTAACCCGTCGATGCCCAGCCGCATCACGTCACCGGGCCGGAGGTAACGCGGCGGCTTCTGTCCGAGCCCGACACCCGGAGGCGTGCCGGTAGTAAGCAAATCCCCGGGCAGCAGCGTCATGAAGCGGCTCACATAGCTGACCAGCGTTGCGACATCGAAGATCATCGTCTTCGTGTTCCCCGTTTGCATGCGCTGGCCGTTGACCTCCAGCCACAGGTTCAGCCGTTGCGGGTTCGGCACCTCATCGCGCGTGACCAGATATGGGCCAATCGGGCCAAAGGTGTCGCAGCCTTTGCCCTTATCCCATTGCGGGCCGCGCTCCAGTTGAAACTCGCGCTCGCTCACATCGTTGACGACGCAATAGCCGGCCACATGCGCAAGGGCCTGGCGGCGCGACACGTAACGGGCGCGCGTGCCGATCACCACGCCGAGCTCTACCTCCCAGTCGGTCTTTTTGGAGCCTTTCGGCAACATCACAGGATCGTACGGCCCGCTGATGCAGCTGGTCGCCTTCAGGAAGACCACCGGCTCTTTCGGGATTGGTGCGCCCGACTCGATCGCATGATCGCGATAGTTCAGCCCGATGGCGACGAACTTGCCGACACCGGCGACCGGCGGTCCCAGGCGCGGTGCGCCCCGCACGCGCGGCAGCTTCTCCACGCGCAAACGCCGCAGACGGGCAAGTGCCGCATCGCTCAGTTGCGCAGGACCGATATCTGGAATGATGCCGCTTAAATCGCGGATGTTGCCCTCGCCGTCCAGCAACCCGGGCCGCTCCTTGCCCGGTGCACCATATCGCAGCAGCTTCACGTCGCCTCCGTTGCGCGGTCCGTTACATGGCGATTCCGCCGTCGATCACGTACGCCTGGCCGGTCACGAAAGCGGATTCGTCGCTCGCCAGGTAGACGATCAACGGCGCGATTTCCTCCGCCTTGGCCAGCCGTCCCATCGGCTGGCGGGCGATGAAGTTCTGGCGCGCCGCCACC
>JAOACN010000427.1 GCA_026417815.1 Chloroflexaceae bacterium
GAGTAGACCCCGCCGTAGGCATGGCCACCGATACTCTGGTAGACCGGGCAGGCATTGAGGCAGGCCCCGCAGCGGATGCACATCAGCGCCTCAGCGTACTGCCCGCCAAGGATCTGCGAGCGGCCATTGTCGAGCAGCACCAGATGGAACTCTTCCGGGCCGTCCGCCTCGCCAGGACGTGCCGGTCCGCTGATGATGCTGGTGTAGACCGAGAGTTTCTGGCCGGTGGCCGAGCGGGCCAGCACCTGCAGCATCACCCCCAGGTCCTCGAGGCGCTCGACAATGCGCTCGATGCCCATAATCGCCACGTGGATGCGCGGCACGGACGTGGTCAGGCGCGCGTTGCCCTCGTTCTCGACGATAACGACGGCTCCCTCGTCGGCGACGCCGAAATTGACCCCGCTGATACCCATATCGGCGCGCAGGAAGCGCTGGCGCAGGGCCTGGCGCGCGGCGCGGATCATCGGCGGCACCTCAGTGGTCGGCGGCATGCCGAGATGTTTTTCGAACAGCGCGCCGACCTGCTCGCGGGTCTTGTGGATGGCGGGGGCGATAATGTGCGAGGGCGTCTCACCGGCGATCTGGATGATGTACTCGCCCAGATCGGTCTCCACCACCTCAACCCCGGCCCGTTCGAGGGCCTCGTTGAGGTGGATCTCCTCGGAGGCCATGGACTTGGACTTGACAATTGAGCGCACGCCGCGGCTACGGGCCAGATCAGCGATATAGCGTTTAGCCTCCTCCCCATCACTGGCCCAGCAGACGTGCCCGCCGCGGGCCTCGACCCGTTCGGCGAGGCGCGTAAGCAGTTCATCGAGGCGGCTGAGGGCATCGGCGCGCAGCGCGCGGGCCTGGTCGCGCAGCCTGTCGGCGTCGCTGAGGGCGCCAATGGCCCCCGCGCGATTGCCAACGAAGCGCGTGGTGGCCCGGTCCAGGGCCGTGCGCAGGGTGGCGTCGTGGAGGGCGGAGTCAACCCGATCGAAGAAGTGGAGGGTATGGGTGCTCATAGCGTTGCATCTATCTAGTGCCACGTCCGAGATTCGTTGCCGAGTTGCGCTCGTTGGGCCGCAGCATCAGCGCGGCCAATCTCAATCTCCGGCGCAGGGAGGACCGGTCCTTGCGCTCGTAAGGCCGAAGCGCTGGCTACACCGATGCTTCAGCCTTACGGGACGAGGGCCGACCCATCACACCGGTCGCGCGTCCACCATATTGGCGAGCACCTCGGCGATGTGGCGGGCGCGGGTCGGGCTGCCGCGGCGCGACAGGCCGCCGGCGATCTGGGTCATGCACGAGGCGTCGCCGGTCACGAGCAGATCGGCCCCTGCTGCCTGAACGTCGTGGAGCTTTCGTTCGAGCATCGCCTCGGAGATGGCGTACTGCTTGATGGCGAACAACCCGCCGAAGCCGCAACAGGTCCCTGCGTTGGGTAGGGGGCGCACCTCCGCTTCGCGGACGTGCGCCAGCAGCGCGCGGGCCTGGCGCCCAACCCCGAGGAAGCGCAGACCGTGGCAGGCGTCGTGGTAGGTGATACGCCCCCGGTAATGGGCGCCGACGTCGGTGACGCCCAGGACATCCACCAGATACTCGGTGAGTTCGTAGGTACGGGCAGCCAGTTCGGCGGCGGGGCCGGCGTAGGGGCTGTGGGCGAACAGTTCGGCGTACAGGTGGCGGATCATCGCCGCGCACGAGCCGGAGGGCAACACCACATCGCCCTGGCCGCGCAACAACTCGATCGTGCGCCCGGCCACGGCGTAGGACTCGTCGCGGAAGCCGGCGTTGAAGGCCATCTGGCCGCAGCAGGTCAGGCCACGGGGCACATGGATGGCAACCCCCTGACGTTCGAGGATCTGCACCGTGGCCTTGCCAATTTCAGGGTAGAGCTGGTCCACGATGCAGGTGACAAACAGGGTGACCCGACGTGGCCCGGCGGGGGTAGACACGGTCCGACTCCTTCAGGCATGGTTCAGCGGCGGCGCTTCAGCGTCGGGGGGATGCCGTCCTTTCCGGGAAAGGGTGTGGAGATGGAAAGGAATGGAAGCCAACTCCGGGCTACCGGGCCGGGCCGAAACATGCTTTAATGTTGGAAACGGGGAGCGTGGAACCTATTATAGCAAATCCGCTGCGTTTATGTGCATGCGGCGCAAGATCTCGAGGGGAGGGTCCGGGAGGGCTGCGCCCTCCCAGAAACCCTTGTGCTGCCGACTGCCATCTGGAGGGATGTGGGGAAACCAGGTTTCCCCCCGCCCTGCCTCACGGGCGGGTTCGGGAGGGCTGCGCCCTCCTAGAAACCTCTCATGAGGAGAGGAGTGCACGTAAAATGCGCCACGCCGCGATTTAGGCGATGACGGGGGCGAAATGGGCGGCGATTTCGTGGCCAAAGCGACGGGCGCTGGCCGGGCCATCGGCGGTGATGATGTTGCCGTCCACCACCACCCCTGGCCCCCGATAGTGAGCGCCCATGTGTTGCAGGGTTTTCACCTCGCTCGCCGACACCGTCGCGTTGCGGCCGGTGAGCAGCCCGGCGTTGGCCAGCACCACCGGGGCCAGGCAAATAGCCGCCACCAGCTTGCCCCGTTCGTGCATCGCCCGCGCGATGCGCAGAGCCTGGGGATCGTGGTAGTAACGCTTCACGCCCAGTCCGCCCACGAACACGACCCCGTCGAAGAGCTCGGGATCAACCTGCGCCAGGGTCAGCCCTGGCATCACCCGCCCGCCAAGCATGCCACTGCAGGGCCGGATGGTTGTGCTGGCCACCACGGTGCTGTGGCCGGCCCGCTCCAGTTCGGCCCGGGTTTCGAACAACTCTTCGTCACGAAACTGCTCGGGTGGGACGATCATCACAATATGGGCCATCGCGCCACCTCGCTTTCCGTATCATTCGGTCCAACGGGGAATCCACACCCCCCGCTTCGCGCGCCCATGCTCTTCAGTGTACAACGCGCTGCGTTATCGGGGCGGATCAAAATCGCTACCCCGGCGAACGGTTCGATCACCGGGAGGAGTTCGAGGGCGGCGGTGAGAAAACCGTGGGAGGACTATGCCCTGTCAGGACTCATCGAGATTTGCCTGCGCGCCAAACTCGACCCGGACCGGGTAGGAAGACCCTGGGAGGGCTATGCCTTGCCAGACCGTCTCATCAGGCTTGCATATCACCCACAACCCGCCGCTGGCAGCAGCTGTCGCGCCTGCACCGGCTGATTGGTCTGTGAATTACATTTTCCGGTACTTCGCTCGCCCTGTCGTGCTGAGCGAAGAAGCCGAAGCCCTGAGCGAAGCGAAGGGGAAGCATCTTCCGTCTCCTGATGCGGTAGACCCCTCGCGGAGTTTACCCTGAGCGCAGTCGAAGGGCTCGGG
>JAOACN010000198.1 GCA_026417815.1 Chloroflexaceae bacterium
GCATCAGTAGCCCGCGGCTTCAGCCGCCGGGCTACCGGGCGAATACCGGTGTATAAGTTAAATCTTCATCAAGGTTGCCTGCCTGCCCGGGGATTCTACAACGCCATCACCCCATACGGTGCATACGGCACCAGGGGCAGCAAATGCGGGTCGCCCAGGTTGATGCGCGCGGGTTGCGCGGCAAGGAGCATCGGCACGCCCAGGGCGCGGAGCCACTCTTCGTCGTCATCGGCCTCGGGGGGCGCTTCATCGCCCCGATCGCTGATCACCGCCAGGTCGCAGGCATCGAAGGCCACCCCGCGCCGCAGGATGTCGCCGGTATCAAGACCCGCCACCAGCGCCTCGGTGCGCGGATCGGCGAGAAGCTCACGGGTAGCCGCGAAGCTGGCATGGTCAATCACGGCGGGTTGCACTCCCAGGCTGACGAGTTCCGCGGCCATGCGTTCAACGGCGACGCCCCGCAGCGCCCCGCCGGTCACGGCGACGATAGGGATGCGACCAAGGCGCTCCCAGGGCGGTTGGGGCGCACTGGCTTCCCGGGCGCGGAGCGGCTGGGGATCGAAGCTCCAGCCCCGCGCGCCGTGGCCGATCTGCACCCGCCCATCGGCCCGCGTGAAGCAAGGCAGGTTGCGGCGCCGGGCCTCGGCGACGAGTTGCAGGGCCGCCACTGGCAGCGCCTCGTTGCGCCGCCGGGCCCGGAGGGCGAAGAGCGGCCCGTCGCGGTCCCAGGTCTCATCACCGCGCGCCTCGGCGCTGATCCCCTCCACCACGTAGGCGCAGAGATCGGCCCCCAGCTGCGGCGCGTCCGTGGTGAAACTGGCCGTAAGCGTGTAGCCCGGCCCATCGGCGCGCGCCGTGACCTCTAGATAAGCAATCACCAGACCGATAGACTGCGCGCCGTCCTTGATCGCCGCGCGCAGCCGCAGCGAGCGGTCGCTGTCACAGCGCACCCGCAGCAGCACCCCCGTCCAGGGGCCGTAGATGTGTGGCCCTTCGTAGGCCCGCAGGCGCCGCAGGGCAATTGGTGGTAACATGGGGTTCGCTCCGCGCTGAGGTGAACACAGGCGCCACAAGGGAGGGTCTGGGAGGTTGCAGCCCTCCAGGGGAAACCTGCTTTTCGTCCCTTCTTTGAAGGGGTGCGGGGAAATCAGGTTTCCCGTCCGGGAGCAGACGGTAGCGCAACCCTCCGGGTCGGGCGCAGGGGAAGCATACCCACGATGCGTCGGCGCGTCAACCGGGTTGAGGCGCATACGTGTTCAGCGTTGGGGTAACCCCGCAGACCTGGGAACGAGGGCGTCCCGCCCTTGTCAGGATTCGAGGGCAAGATGCCCTCGCTCCCAGGAGAACTGTGAACACGTACTGATGCGCTGCGGTCGCCGAAAGGCTGTCGCCGGAAACCCTTTCCACCTGCCATGACTCACTCCGATCTCGAAGCGCTGCGCGCACCGCACACTGCCCTGCTGCGAGCCGCGTTGGAGTCGGTCAGCCCGGTGGGAGCAGGCGCGGCACTGGACCTGGCCTGCGGCCCCGGCGTCACCACTGTCTGGCTGGCTGCCCGGCGCCAGCCAGGCGCGCCGACGGTAGGACTTGACCACGACGCGGCGGCGTTGCGCGCCGCCCGAACAGCGGCGCCCGCGGCCCGGCTGGTGCGGGCCGACGCGCATCACCTCCCCTTGCGCACCGCGACGCTGGATCTGGTCTGGTGCGTGGCGGCCCTGGGGCTGTTCGCCGACCCGGACGCCGTCCTGGCCGAGGCCCGGCGCGTGCTGCGACCCGACGGCGTGCTGGTAGTGGCCAGCGCCACCCAGTGCTGGGTGCGGCCCCGTCACTGGCCCGTGGCCCTGGGGCACATACCGCCCAACCTGGCGCTCCCCCCCGCCGATGACCTCGGCGACGACCTGCGCACCGCGCTCTGCCGGGCAGGGCTGCGGGAGGTGACCCTGCGGGCCTATCTCCTCGATCCGCCTGGCCTTGATCCGCTTGCGGCGATGCTCCCCTTGCTCTCCTGGCCGGCACTGGCGCCGCTTGTAGCTAACCTCGGCCCCGCGGAGCAGGCTGCCTGCGCGGCCACGGCCGCGGAGGAACCCGAGCCGGAGCCGTTGCCGGTGCTCCTGGTTGCCGTGGGGCGGGGTTAACCCCCTTCTCCCGCCAGCGGTCAGTGGTAGATGCTGCGCCTGCGCGTCCCTCAAGCTCCGGGGCCTGGCCCAAAGACGTTGCCTCAGCCCTGCCTTGCCCCCGGGACTGAGGCAAGGTTCCACCTCGGGCGGAGGGGTCGGGGCAGTTACGCTGCCCGATAGATCATTCTTGGTTCACTGGTTCTGACGCCGCCAGAACCAATAACCATATGGCGTCTGGGGATCGCTCCAAAGACGTGGTAATGAGTCCTGCCTTGCCCGGGCCTGTCTTGCTTTAATGTAACATCCAGTATAATAAAACAGCCTTGCGTATCGGTCAGGAGGAGTTGGGGGGAGGCGCCGCTTCCCCGCGCGCCTCCAGACGACGCCTCAGGTGTGCACCAGGTCTCAGGTGCGAAAAGAGGTCTTCCTGGGAGGGCGCCGCCCTCCCCGACCCTCCCATCGGGCAATGTTCACCTCAGGAGGAAGCCATGTCCTTGAGTCGTGGTAACGGCGATGGTCCGGGGATCGTATGGTACGAGGGCCTGGGGTTCGACATCGGCGCGCGAGTGGAGATTGTTGACCCGGCGGAGCGCGAGGCCGTCGGGGCGGGGGCGGGCAGCGTGGTCGGCTTCGATGCCAGCGGTCCGCGACCAGGCGAGGACTTCATCCGCGTCCTGGTGCAACTGGATCTGCCCAGGCCAACGATTGTGGCCCTGCCGCCGGCGGCCCTGGCGCCCGAGGAAGGTTCGGAGCGGCAGGGGTTGGCCCGGTCGGTGCTGGCTGGCCTGGAGCAGTCGCTGGGAGCGAGCTTCGGCGAGTTGCTGACGTGGCTAAACAGCGAGCAAAGCCGAACCATGGCCGCGGATCCCGAGATCCGGCGGCAGCGTGTACGGGTGGGCGGGTTGGTGCTGCCGGGGCTTATCCTTCCTGAACTGGTCGAACTGGCGGCCGAGCGGCTGGCCACGGGCGAGGAGCGCGAACGGCCGGCGCTGCGAGGCTTCATCCCGCTCACGCCCCGCCGGGACGACTAGTGGTTCACCCCACCGACCAGGGCAGGTAGTCTGGTTTCGGGAGGGCCCGGCCCTCCCGAACCCTCCCGCCAGCGGCCCGCAGTCCCCCTGTGGTGCGCCTCCAGAGGTTCACCCCACCGACCGGGGCAGGTAGTCTGGTTTCGGGAGGGCCTGGCCCTCCTGAACCCTCCCGCCAGCGGCCCGCAACACCACCGTGGCGCGCCTCCAGACGCCCGTTGTTGTATCCGATGACGTTCTGGGAGGGCGACGACTTCCTCTCGGCGTCTTCCGTTCGAGCACGCGCCCGAGGCGTTACGCCTCCTCGCGTTCCGATCCAGACGGGTGCGGCGCGGCGCGGCGCTCGCGCCCGATGGCCGTACCTCGCGGCACATTCATGATCTCGGCCACTTCGCCTTCCTCCGCGTGCTCTTCCTCGTGCTCGGCATGGTGAGACGCGCCGTACTCGGTGACCAGGCTCGCCGCCCTGATCCGCCGTTCGTACTCCCGATCCACCGCCGCCACCAGACGACGCCACCAGGATTGCTCGGCCATACTGTGGTTCCTCATACAGGCAGAAGACTGCTCGCGCCACTGTTCGGAAATGAACCCCGGCCACGAAGAACCCATCCGGATAACCAGGTTATCTGATCCCTTTTTTGGGAGGGCCAGCAGTCTGTGAACGAAGTTTCCCGCTATTTGTCACCCCGAGCGCGTGAGCCGCAGCCCTGAGCGAAGCGAAGGGGAGGGGTCTACCGCATCAGGAGGCGGAAGATGCTTTGCTTCGCTCAGCGTGACAGGGCGAGCGAAATACCGGGAAACTTAGTTCACAGACCACTCAAACTCTGCGCGCAACTCGATGGGTTGCGCTACATCGGCAGGGCCTTGAGGAGTAAGTGTTCACACTTCTCCTGGGAGCGAGGGCATCTTGCCCTCGAATCCTGACGAGGGCGGGACGCCCTCGCTCCCAGATCTGCGGGGTTACCCCAACGCTGAACACGTACTTGAGGAAACCTGGTTTCCCTGCCCTCCCGCAGAAGGTATTCGGATAGGCGCTACGTTTCCGCCCGAGCGGCGCGCTCTCCGTGCGCCTGTGATTATACCAGCGCCGGCAATCCTTGCGGACAACGATGGTCTTCTACCGAACACGTTCGCACCGCAGAGGGCGCCGAGGGGCGCGACGGGCTTCAGAAAGCTCATCCTCTACGTTCCTCCGCGTCCTCTCTGCGGTACATCTGAAAACGTACGTGTTCACACTTCTCCTGGGAGCGAGGGCATCTTGCCCTCGAACTCCTGACGAGGGCGGGACGCCCTCGCTCCCAGGCTCTGCTTGTTACCCCAAGTGTGAACAGTTACCTGAAAACGCACCGGACAACAATCTCCCCTGAGGGGCGAGGAAACCGCGCTTCGACGCACCCGGACGCGCCAGGTTTGATGCTACTCATGGGGAAGCTCAGGCGGCTTCCCGAGAAAGACGCTCCTGCTGGTAGAGCAACTCGCTGACAAGCTCGTCCAGGGTTTCCTCAGCTTCCTGGTAGGTGCGCGCGAAGCCAACCAGTTCGCCATCAAGGTACATGACGAAATCACGGGTCTCCGGGTCGTAGATGATCGTCTTCTCGTACATCTCCATCACCTTTCAGGATCGGTTGCGGTTGGGGCGAACATCATTTCGCCGTTGTTCTGCTACAATATAGCACGTTTGTTCGATTTTTGCAAGGGCCTCGGGCGCCGCAAGGCTCGTGCAGCGTCCTCGGGGCAAGCCCCAAACCCCTGGATTGTTCGATGGCGCTCAAGCCTTGTGGACGCCCAGGGCTGTTGCAAAGTCTCTGGGGCTTGCCCCAGACCCCAGGTTGTTCGTTGGTTCTGGCGGCTACGCTGCTAAAACCAACGAGAAAAGATCCTGCGGGGCGGCGCTGCCGCTCCGCACCCCGCCGCAGGAGGCGGATGGCGCTCAAGCCTTTGGGGACGCTGGCGGCGCGTTGACAATGGTACGCCTGACCGGGTAAGATGAACCGATTGCAACGTCCGCGGTGGCCCATGGAGGATACCCTTGCGCAGCTGGAAGTTCTGGATCGGCCTCGGCATCAGCCTGGTCTTCCTCGGTGTCGCCCTGACGGGGCTGGATCTCCAGCACTTCTGGCAGACCCTGCGTGAGGCCCGCTACTGGTGGCTGTTGCCGGGCATCGGGGTCTATTTCGTGACCGTCTGGGTGCGCACCTGGCGCTGGCGGGCGATGCTCGATCATCTGCGGCCCGTTCCGCTGCCCCGGCTCTTTCCCGTGGTCGTCATCGGGTACATGGGCAACAATGTCTATCCGTTGCGCGCCGGCGAGGTCTTGCGCAGTTATGTGCTGCGGCGCAACGAGGGCGTGCCGATGAGTTCCTCGCTCGCCACGGTGGTACTTGAACGTATGTTCGATGGACTGGTAATGCTCCTGTTCGTCTTTGCCACACTGCCCTTTGCCCCGGTGCCACCCGTGTTTCGTGTCCTGGTGATCGGCTTCAGCGCGCTCTTCGGGATCGCTTTCCTGGTCTTCATGCTCCTCGCCGCCCGTCCCCAACATATGAGCCGTTGCTACAGCTACCTGGTGGATCGACTCCTGCCCATCGGGGTCCGCCCCCGCGTCCACGGTCTGTTTGATCGCTTCATCATCGGGCTGCAATCGCTGCGCAGCCCCCGTGACCTGCTGGTCATTCTGGGTGCGACCATCCTGATCTGGCTCGGCGAGACGCTCAAGTACTGGTTCGTGATGCACGCCTTTTCTTTTCATGCGCCCTTTACCGTGCTGATGCTGATGACGGCGATAGTGAATCTGTTTACCACCGTTCCCTCGACGCCGGGCTACATTGGCACCTTCGACGCGCCGGGGATCGCCGTGCTGACCCGGTTCGGCGTGCCGCACGCCGTGGCCGTCGGCTATACGCTGGTGTTGCATGTCGCTCTCTGGTTGCCGATCACGCTGCTCGGGGCCTGGTACATGCTGCGCTTCAGCCTCAACTGGCGCGATATGGAGCGCGCGGCGGCCCTCGTGGAGCAGGACGGGGCCGCCGCGCCCCCGCAGCCGCAGCTCGAGCGCGAAGAGCTGGCGCGGAGGGTCGCGCCGTGAGGGTCGCCATCATCGGGGCAGGGATCGCCGGCATGACCGCGGCCTATGAGCTGGCTCGCGCCGGCCACGCCGTGGTGGTCTTCGAAGCTGCGCCAGTGGTCGGCGGCCTGGCTTCGGGCTTCCGCGACGAGCGCTGGGCATGGCCCCTCGAACGGTTCTACCACCATATCTTCCAGACCGACCGGGCCATCATCAAGCTGGCCGAGGCCATTGGCTATGGTGACCGGCTCTTTTTCCGCAGCCAGGTGACGGCCCAGTGGTGGAACGGGCGCGGCTATGACCTGAACGGTGCGCTCCAGGTCCTGCGCTTTCCTGCCCTCCCCCTGATCGATCGCGTTCGCTTTGGCGCGGTTGCCTTTTACCTGAAGTACCTCGACGCCGACTGGCGGCGCCTCGAGCGCACCACCGCCGCCGTGTGGACCTCGCGCTGGGCGGGGCCGAACGCCTATCGGGTGCTCTGGCGCCCGCTGCTCGAAGGCAAGTTCGGACGCCACGCCGACGAGGTGAACATGGCCTGGCTCTGGGCGCGCCTGCGCGCCCGGAGCTTCAAGCTCGGCTACTTCGAGGGCGGCTTCCAGGGGTTCGCCGACGCGCTGCTCGCCGCCATTCGCGCCCTGGGGGTCGAGACGCGCCTCAGAACACCGATTGGCGCTGTGCGCCAGAACGGCGCCGGCTGGGACGTGCTCGCGCCCGGCCTGCCGCCCGAGTCGTTCGACCAGTTGCTGGTCACCGGCTCGCCGGCGCTGCTGATGCGTCTCGTGCCACACCTGCCCGACGCCTACCTGGGGCGCCTGCGCCAGTTGCGCTCGATGGGCGCAGTGGTGCTTACCCTGGCCCTGACCCGCCCGCTCACCGACGGGCTGTACTGGGTCAACATGCCCAAGGACCAGTTTCCCTACCTGGCGCTGGTCGAACACACCAACTTCATCGAGCCGACCCGCTACGGCGGCGACCATCTGGTCTACCTCGGCGACTATCTTGACCCGGACCACGAATACTTCCGGCTGAGCCACGAGGAGTTGCTGGCGCGCTTCCTGCCCTCGCTGCGGCAGGTCAATCCGGCCTTCGAGCCGGCCTGGGTCCGCAAGAGCTGGCTGCATCGCGAAGCCTATGCCCAGCCGATTGTGCCAGTGAACCATAGCCGCTCCATCCCCCCCCTGCGCGCGCCGTTGAACGGCCTGTTCTGGGCGAGTATGAGCCAGGTCTATCCCTGGGATCGCGGCACCAATTTCGCCGTGGAACTCGGGCAGCGCGTGGCCCGCGAGATGCTCGCTGTTGGCGCCATGGCGCAGGTCTGAGCAGTTGTTCAGGTTTACCGCAGCGCACGCAGCCTGGCCGCCTCGAAACCCTCCACGAGGTGGACTTTGCTCAAGCCCTGCGTCGCAGATGAGAACCTGTTCACACTTCTCCTGGGAGCGAGGGCATCTTGCCCTCGAATCCTGACGAGGGCGGGACGCCCTCGCTCCCAGGTCTGCGGGGTTACCCCAACGCTGAACACGTACGCAGATGTTTGACGCCCCGCCTCCAGGCTGTTATAATGCTTCTTCGATATCGGCAAGGGGTGGCTCGCCCGACCGTGGGAGAGGAAGGAGAGGCGCTGCGACCCGCACATGTCGCTTTCGCGAGGCGCTGCCGCTCATCGAGCGGCAGGCGCGCTTATGGTCGGGCAAGATGAAGACGAAGGAGTCAAGCCATTAGGGATCGGTTCCGTATCAACAATCGTATCCGCGCACGCGAGGTGCGCCTGATTGACGAGAACGGCGTGCAAGTTGGGATTATTGGCATACGCGAGGCCCTCGCCCTGGCCGAGGAACGGGGCTTCGATCTGGTTGAGGTGGCCCCAAACGCCGTGCCGCCTGTCTGTCGTCTGCTGGATTACGGCAAGTTCCGCTACGAGCAGAGCCAGAAGGAACGGGAGGCGCGCCGCAATCAGAAGCAGGCCGATCTAAAGCAGATCCGCCTGATGCCGAAAACCGCCGAGCACGACATTACGACCAAGGCCAACCAGGCCAGGAAGTTCTTGCTCCAGGGCGATAAGGTCAAGTTTAACGTGCGCTTCCGCGGTCGGGAAATGGCGCATCCCGACATCGGGCGCAAGATGCTCGAAGATATCGCCGAGCAGTTGCGTGATATCGCCGTGGTTGAGCAGAAGCCCTTGCTCGAGGGTCGCGTGCTTTCACTCTTGCTCGCCCCCAATCCAAAGGTGCTCAAAGCGGCCCAGCAGGCGCAAAAAGAGAAAGCCAGACAGGCGCGGGTCCAGGAGGTCGCTGAGGAGCGCACCGCAATACCCGAGGCTGACGAGGAGCTTGACGAGGAGACGGACCTGCAGGCCGAGGAACTCGACGCTGAGGGCGATCTGCTGGACGAGACGCTCGACGATGAAGAGCTGGATGACGATGAGTTTGATGATGAGGACGAGCGGGATCGCGGTCCTCGCTTGAGGAAGTAATATGCCAAAGATGAAAACCCACAAGGGCGCCAGGCGTCGCTTTAAGGTTACCGCCAGCGGCAAGGTGCTGCAACAGAAGGGCGTCCGTGGGAACAAGATCAACCGCCCCGGTCGCTCCCAGCGCCAGTGGGGCAAGGGCTTGCCCTCCTCACCCGCGAATCGCTCGCACCTGAAGGTCGCGCTGCCGTATGGTCTGAAGTAGAAACGCCCCCACAGGGGTACGTGTTCACACTTCTCCCGGGAGCGAGGGCATCTTGCCCTCGAATCCTGACGAGGGCGGGACACCCTCGTTCCCAGGTCTGCGGGGTTACCCCAATGCTGAACACGTATCCACAGGGAAGGATCTGGGAGGGCTGCACCCTTCCAGGAAAAGCCCCTTTGTAACGTCGTTGCGGGGCGGAGCCGCACAGGCGACGAAGACAGGCGCCGATCAAGCCTGTTTCCACGAAGTGATACTGGTCATCGCTCTATCGGGCGTAGCTCAGGGACGCAGCCACCCCCTGACCTGCCCGTCACAGGGGAGGAACTCCAACCATGGCACGTGTCAAGCGTGGCATCATGACGCACAAGCGTCACAAGAAGTTAATGAAGCAGGCGAAGGGCTACCGCGGCGCCCGCAGCCGCCATTACAAGGTTGCCCACGAGGCGGTGATGCACGCCCTCGCCTATGCCTACCGGGATCGCCGCCATCGCAAGCGCGACTTTCGCCGCCTGTGGATCATGCGCATCAACGCCGCGGCGCGCCTCAATGGCACCACCTACAGTCGCCTGGTGGCGGGGATGAAGCAGGCCGGCATCGAGATCGATCGCAAGATGCTGGCCGATCTGGCCGTGCGCGACCCCAGGGCGTTTAGCGACGTGGTGGCGGCGGCCATGAACCCGCCCGCCAGCCCCCGTCCGGCTGCCGCTGGCGGGCGCCCGGCCCGCCCGGTGATCATCGCCGCGCCCCAGGGCGCCGCGTCCGCCCCATCAGCCGATTTGTGATCTCCAGCACCGCCAATCCGCACGTGAAGTTCCTGCGCTCGCTGCGCGATCTCCCCCGGGAGCGCCGCCGCGAGCGCAGCCTCTTTCTGGAGGGGGTGCGCCTCGTCGCCGATGCCCTGGACGCCGGGGTCGCCCCGCGGCTGGCGCTGTACGCCCCCGAGCAACTCGAGCGCACCCCCGAGGGGGCGGACCTGCTCGCCCGGCTTGCCGGGCGCCCGGCCTGCTACCAGGCCAGCCCCGCCGTGATCGCTGCCGTCGCCGATACCCGGCACCCCCAGGGCGTGGTCGCGGCCTTCCCCTGGCCCGAACTCGCCCCGCGGCCCGGCCTGCGCCTGGTCCTTGACGGGCTGCAGGACCCGGGCAACGTCGGGACGCTGCTGCGCTCGGCCGAGGCCGCCGGCGTGGGACTGGCCCTCTGCGCCCCCGGCACCGCCGATGTGTACGCCCCCAAGGTGCTGCGGGCCGCAATGGGGGCGCACTTCACCCTGCCCATTCGCGCCGACCTCGACTGGGAGGCCATCGGCGCCGAGTTGAGCGCCTGCCCGGCGGTATACGCCGCCGAAGCGGGGGCGACCATGCCCTACTACGCCGCTGACTGGAAGCAACCCGTGGCGCTGATCATCGGCAACGAGGCCCACGGCATCAGCCAGGAGGGACTGGCGCTGGCCACCCATCGCATCGGCATCCCCATGGCCGGCCGCGCCGAGTCGCTCAACGCCGCCATCGCCGGCAGCGTCATCCTCTTCGAGGCCCTGCGCCAGCGCACCCGCGGGCGCACGTGAGGGCCTGCGGTGGGAAATTCTCATCGGCGTATAGCTGCGCCATACTCCGCATACCCGCCACAATCGATGTTCTAAACCCCTGGCTCGAGACGTCACCAGGTAGATCAGACCAATGCGGAATAAGGCGGATTAGCAGGTGGCGCTTGCGGAAATCGAAACCCTGTTCTCCGCGGCTCCCGGCACGTCGGAAGGTGATCGCCTGGATGTGCTCACCACATCCTGACGGCGATCGGGCCGCTGGTGGAAGTGGATTGATCGCCCCTTTCCGTTGCAGTTTTGGCAAGTCGCACGGCGTTGATTAGCGACGCGCTACATGGATGCATTTGTTCTCTGCGGATGCGCGGCCTGGGGCAACACGGCCAATCAGCCGCGCGCCAGGTCAATCGCCTCGCTCATACAGCACCTTGCCTTCACGCAGCGCGGTCGTGACGAACGCATGGGGCACGGTGGCCCACGCCTGCACCTCGGCCGGCGTCCAGACGACAACGTCTTTTGCTGGAAACAGACCGACAAGCGCGCGCAGGTAGCGCGGCGCGCGCTTGTAGCGCGGCAGGTCTGACTCCTCGATCACCAGGATGTCGAGGTCGCTGTCCGGGCGAGCGTCGCCACGAGCGTGCGAGCCGAACAGCACAATTTTGAGCCGGTTGCCCGTCGCTCGGATGCGCTCCACCAGTTCGCGCAATAGTTCATCGGTCACCGGCGGGTATCCATACGTAAGCGAGGTGGTCATCGGCGCTGCCCTCCGACAGGTCGGTCTGAGGAAACCGGAACACCACGACTTGCCTGGCCTGTTTCATACAAACACCACCTTCGAATCAGCGGCAGTGGAGAGCGGCGCAACTTCATCGTCCATGCCGCGCATCGCCAGGCGCCTCCAAACGAGCAACCCTGTCGTCACATCGCATTATAGAACACGAACATGCGTGCAATCCTTGGAGGAAGCAGCGGGCAGGGTTGTCGTCGTGCGCCAGAGGGTGAAATGAAAACAGTATGCGTTCGGTCGAAGTCACGAATTGATCCCGTTGTGGGAACATGCTATACTGGACAGGGTCCCGCCTTGCCCGAGCCAGGCCGTGCGCATTATCGCCAAAAAGATCCTGCGAGAGTTCTGGGAACGCCACGCGGACGCGGAACAGGCGCTGAAAGCCTGGTACTACGATGTAAAACACGCCGATTGGAAAACCCCGGGTGATATTCGCAAGACTTACGCCACGGCGAGCATCCTGGCGAATAACCGGGTAGTCTTTAATATCCGCGGGAACAACTATCGCCTTGTGGTGGCCGTCAATTACGACTTTGGAATTGTCTACATCCGTTTTGTTGGCACGCACCAGGAATACGATCAGATTGACGCGGAGCGTGTTTAGCTGGAGGCGTCATCATGGAGATTAGACCGATTCGCAATGATGGGGATTATCAGGCGGCGCTTGCGGAAATCGAGACCCTGTTCTCCGCGCCTCCCGGCACGCCGGAAGGTGATCGCCTGGATGTGCTCACCACGCTGGTTGAAGCCTACGAGGCGCAACACGTGCCGATCGCAGCTCCCGATCCGATTGCAATGATCGAGTACATCATGGAAAGCCGCGGCCTCACCCGGCGTGACCTGGAGCCATACATCGGCAGCCGCGCGCGGGTCTCGGAGGTGCTCAATCGCCGGCGGGCCCTGACGCTGGAGATGATCCGCAAGCTGAACCAGGGCCTGGGGGCGCCGGCGGAGGTCTTGATCCAGCCCTATGAACTGCGGCAACGGGCGGCGTAGCGCCATTTCAGATTTTGGATTGCCCGTCTACGGCGTCCCGTGGAACGCTGCGGGCAAAAGCCCTGGCTGAGGCCATGGAAGCCCTGCCGGGGCTTTCACGAAAGGCGCCCGGCAATGCCTTTCTGCAACTCCAGCCATGAGAGGTGCGTGCGCAGGGTCTCGTCGGCAAGATTGACGGCCCTGCCGAAGCAGCGGCGCACCTCGGCGCCGCGGAAAGGAGATTCGGAGGGGCTTAACCCCTCCGGGCTTTCCCCTTCCTGGCGGGGCGCGGTGAAGCTGCGCCCCGCCAGGAAGGAAAGAGCTGCGGGCCTGCGGCCCCTGTAACCCCCGCCAGGGGCAACGTGACAAAGTAGAGATATGCGTCTCTTTTTCCGGTCGAATAAAGGGTCGTGCTCAACGTGGTTCACTTCCGGTGGTGATACCACATCCTCGCGCAGCCGGACGGGGGGCGTAACCAGCGATACCAACTCCTGTTGCATACAGCGCACGCGCATCATCGCCAGATCCCATCGAGACGCTATATACGGAAATCCAAAATCCACAATCCGAAATCATCTGCTGCTCCCCCTTGCTTCGCGCTCTCTGCGCGCCGTCTCTGGAGACGGCCCGGCGGGCCGTCTCCAGAGACGGCCCAGCGGGCCGTCTCTTCGTGCGACGGGCCGCGCGCATTGACAAATTGGCCCGGATCGGGCATCCTAACGTTGGCGCCGGGAGGGGTATGGGGCTATCTGGTTTCCCCATACCCATAGGAGGGTGTGGTGCGCGGCGACGCCGCGTGATTCTCGCTGAGGAACGTGCGATGACCCTGACCGACGAACTTTCCAGCCTGGAGCAGGAGGCAACCGCCGCCCTGGCCGCCGTGCGCGATCTCGCCGGCCTGGCCGAGTGGAAGAGCCGTTTCATCGGCAAGACCGGGGCGCTCACCCGGCTCAGCCGCGGCCTCGGCGCCCTGCCCGCCGAGCAGCGCCCCGAGGCGGGCCGGCGTGTCAATGCGCTGCGGGAGCAACTCGAGGCCGCCTATGCCGCCGCCGAGGCCGAACTCAAGCGTGCCGCCATCGCCAGCGAACTGGCCGCCGATCGAGTTGATGTCACCCTCCCCGGACGCCGGCCGGCCCTGGGGTATGCCCATCTCACCAACCAGGTGCTGGCCCAGGTGCAGGAGATCTTCAGTGAAATGGGCTTCCAGGTCTGGGAAAGCCCCGAGGTGGAACTGGACGAGTTTAACTTCGGGCTGCTCAATTTCCCCGAGGATCATCCGGCCCGGGATATGCAGGATACCTTCTACGTGGAGATGCCTCCGGGCGCGCCGTCGGTGCTGCTGCGCACCCACACCTCCCCGGGCCAGATCCACGCCATGCGTCGCTACGCGCCCCAGCCGCTGCGCGTGCTGCTCCCCGGCAAGGTCTACCGCAACGAACAGGTGACCGTGCGCTCCGAGATGATGTTCCACCAGTTCGAGTTTCTGGCAGTTGGCCGGCGCGTCACCATGGGCGACCTCAAGGGCACCCTGGCCTATTTCGCCGAGCGCATGTACGGGCCCGGCACGCAGGTGCGCCTGCGCCCGAGTTTTTTCCCCTTCACGGAGCCCAGCGCCGAAATGGACGTGAGTTGCTTCCTCTGCGATGGCAAAGGCTGCCGCGTCTGCAAGTACGCCGGCTGGCTGGAGATCGGCGGCTGTGGCATGGTGCATCCGACGGTGCTGCGGAACGGCGGCTACGACCCCGCGCACTTCAGCGGCTTCGCGGGCGGTTTCGGCCCCGAACGGATCGCGATGCTCAAGTACGGCATTGATGATATTCGCGGCTTTTATTCGGGCGACGCCCGCTTCGTGGAACAGTTCGGCTAGCGTGCCGGTGGTGGTCGCCGGGCGACATGCCGGCCTCACGCTGATCCTGGTCGCCTTTCTGGTCCTCCACGCCCTCTACAACTGGGCCGTGCCCCTCGGTGAGGGCCCCGATGAGCCGGGCCACGTCGCCTATGCGCTGTTTCTGATGACCGAGCGTCGTCTGCCCGTGCAGCGCGCCGCTCCCCAGGCGCCCGATGTGCCCGGCGAGGGCCATCAGCCGCCCCTGGCCTACCTGCTGGCCGTTCCCGCGCTGGCCTGGTTGCCCGCCGACCAGCGGCAGATCCGGCTCACCGCCAATCCCCGCTTCCTCTGGGCCGGCGGTGATGAACCGGGGGCCTTTATGCGCGGCAGTTGGGAACGCTGGCCGTGGACGGGTCTGAGCCTGGGGTGGCGCCTGGCTCGCGCCCTGTCGGGAGCGTGGGGCACGCTGGCGGTGCTCTGCACCTACCTGGCGGCCCGGCGCCTGGCCCCCGCGGAACCGCTCCTGGCCCTCACGGCGGCCTCCCTGGTGGCCTTCAATCCGCAGTTCCTCTTCATCAGCGCCCTGGTGTCGAACGACGCGCTGCTGGCCGCCCTTGGCGCCGCCCTCCTCTGGTGGTGCCTGGCGCCCCCGTCCTCTGCTGTGGCCTGGCGCTGGGCAGTTGGCGCGGGGGCGCTGTTTGGTCTGGCGTTGCTCACCAAGCAAAGCGCGCTGCTCTTCGGGCCGCTGCTCCTCTGGGGGGCCTGGCGCGTGGCCGGGGGACGGCCCGGCCACTTCGCGGCCCTCACGCTCCTCTGGGGAGGCGTGGCCCTGCTCATCGCCGGGTGGTGGTTCGGGCGCAATGCGCTGCTCTATGGCGACCTCTTCGGTCTGGCCGCCTTCCGCGCCGAATTCGCCGGTCAGCCCTTCGCCTGGCGCGATCCCCTGGCCTGGAGCGGCGCCCTGCGCCAGCTCGCCGCCTCGTTCTGGGCCCGTTTTGGCTGGATGAGCCTGCGCCCCCCGGACTGGACGCTCTGGCTCTACGCGGCGCTGTGCGGCCTGGCGGTGACCGGCTGGCTGCTCAGACTGGCGCGCGGCGCGGCCAACCCTGCCTGGTTCGGGCCACTCCTTGCCCTGGCGATGGCCGGCGCCTGGACGCTGGCCTTCGCCCTCGCCGCCGGGCTGGTCGCCTGGCAGGGGCGTATGCTCTTCCCGGCCCTGGCCGCCATCGGCCCGTTGCTGGCCGCTGGTCTGGTCGCTCCGCCGCCGCCAGCCGGCCCCGGGGCAGCACAGCCGCCATCGGGAATGTTCGGGGATGCCGGTCGCGCTCCGTTACGCGCCGCCATGGCCGGCCTCCTCGCGTTACTGCTGTTCCTGCTGGCCGCGGCGATGCCCCTGGCGGTGATCCGGCCCGCCTATCCCTGGACGGCCCTGGCGCCACGGGAGGCCCTGGCCGAACTGGGCACGCCGGTCGAGGCGCGCTTCGCCGCGGCGTGGGAGCGAGGCGTGGTGCTACGGGGCTGGCGGCTCGATACCCCGGTGCGCCCCGGCCAGCCCCTGGCGGTAACCCTGACCTGGAACAGCCTGGAGCCGATCCCCCGCAACTGGCTGGTCTTTGTGCACCTGGTTGACTCTGCCGGGACGATCGTCGCCAAGAGCGACAGCGCGCCGCGAGGCGGCACGCTGCCGTTTCCCCTGTGGACGCCAGGCGACTGGGTGCGCGACACCCACACCCTGCCCTTGCCCGCGGAGTTGCCCCCGGGTCGCTACCGGCTGCGGGTCGGCCTCTTCAGCTCCGAACACCACGGGCAGCGTCAGCCGGTCTGGTTCGCCGACGGGCGCGAGGGCGGCGATTATGCCGAGGTGGGCATGGTTGAGGTGACTAATTCGATTTCGGATTTTGGATTTTGGATTGTGGTATATGGCGTCCGAAAGGGATCTGAAGCGGATTTTGGATTGTGGATCGTGGATTTTTGCTCTAGGCTTCTCGCAGGGGGCGCCGGGCCACGACGATCATGCGGGGCGAGTCGATGGTGAAGGCGTGCAACTGGGTGCTGCCGTACCAGGCGGTCGGGGTCAGGCCGGCGGCGTGGAGCATGGCGGAAAGTTCGGTGGCGGTGTAGATACGGATGCGGTGGAAACGCTCCTGCTCCTCGCCATCGGGGGTGCGCCAGCGGTCGAGGGAGGTCAGCAGGCCACGGATCGGGTCGAAGTGATGGCGACGCCAGACCAGGGTGCCATCATCGAGTTCGTACCAATCGGCCTCCTGGAAGCTACGCACGACCCGATCGCGGTGCGCCAGTTCCATTACCAGGCGCCCTCCAGGCTTGAGGGCGCGGGCGATGCCCGTCAGAACGGCCTGGTTGTCTTCCTCGGCGTCGAAGTAGCCAAAGGCCGTGAACATGTTGATCGCGGCATCGAAGCAGGCCACGTAGGGCAGGGCGCGCATATCGGCGGCGACGAACTGGGCCTCGACCCCTTCCTCCGCCGCGGTGGCGCGGGCCAGGGCCAGCAGCGGCTCCGAGATGTCTACCCCTACGACGTGGAAGCCGGCCCTGGCGAGGGCCAGGCTGTGGCGCCCGCTGCCGCAGGCGACATCGAGAATGTCGGCAGGCGGTTCGGGCAGCAGATCGCGGAGCATCAACACCTCGGCGACCGTCTGCTCCGGTTCGATGTGGTAGCGACGAGGGTAGGTCTCGTCGAAATAGGTACGCCACCAATCCATAGCTGTTCCAGATGAAAGCAGCCGGTTGGAGGGGGCGGGGAAGCGGCGCCCTCCGCACCTCCCCCATACTCTTACGCAAAAGGGCGCGCAGCGAACCCATAACGAAGGGAGACACAAAGATGGGTTCCTGGGAGAGCGCAGCCCTCCCAGACGCTCCCACGGCAGGGGTAGGGGCGTCGGGCGCCCTTACCAGTCTGTAAAGTCTAGTTTCGTGGCATTTCCGCCCCCCCCCCAGCCTCCCCCCGTTGGGGGGAGGAGCCGGACTCCCTCCCCCGGCGGGGGAGGATTGGGGAGGGGGTGGAGGTTTAGCGAAAGACCTTGTTTACGGACCACTTACTTTCGCCCGAACCAGCGACCCTTTTTCGGCGTCTCCACCGTCTTGCGCAGCGCGTCCAGATCGTCCTCGGTTGGAAGGGGGCTGAAAGGCGGTCGGGGCGTCTCGGTCTCCTCCGCGGGCAGTTCATCGAGCGGGATACGCCGCCCTCCGCTCACGCCAGTGGCCACTTCGCCTGTTCCGGCGAGGGGCGTATCCAGCGTCAGGCCCTCGCCGGGCAGCGCAGGCGCCAGGGATCCGTTGGTTGCCGATACCGGTTCGACCGGCAGAGGCGCGCCTGAAACATACACATTGTCCCCCTGCTCGACGTCGAGGGCCACGAGCCATTCCCAGATGCGAGCGCGCCGGGCCGCGGCATCCGCGGGCAGGTGCAGGGGCCGCCCGCGCGCGTCAATTACCAGGCCCAGCAAACTGCCGGCAATATCGCCGCCTTCGGACGACACGGTTTCACCCGGCGCCGCCAGACCGACCCGCACCGTGGGCCTGGGCCGCACCGTCACCTGGCCGAAGCGGCTCGGAGGCAGCTCCAGCCGCGCGATGTCACCGTGCCGCACCACCACGCGCTGCGTGGCCCCGCCAACGGTGGTTAGTTCCACCTCGGCCGCCGGCGTTCCTTCGCTTCCCTCGCCGAGCAGCCCCAGCACCGCCGCGAGCGGGGTATTGCGCAGCAGATCCCGATCGGTCAGCGACACCGCCGCCTGGGGGCTCAGCCTCGCCAGGGCCCCGCTGACCGGAACCAGTCCCAGCGTATCCAGATAGACGTCTATGATCGGACGATCGTGCGCGCCGTCAGGTTCCAGACCATCGAGCAACGTTAGCAGGGCAAGCCCTGGCTCGGGCGCGTGGATCATCCCTCCACCCGTCGCCAGCAACCAGTCATAGTCGGCGGACCGGATCTCGTCCAGCAGGGTATCGCGCGCCAGGCGCAGCGCCTCGCGCAGCAGGGCATGCTCGATGTACAGGTCCTCGCGGGTGGAAGGCAGCACCTGGGGCCGTAGCGCCCGATTGAGCAGCCGATTGGTCAGCGCCTGTGGGGTGATCGGGAACGGCAGCCAGCGCGCGATGGATTCAACCCCTCGCTGCGCCAGGAGTTCGGTCAACCCGTACCCGACACCCACCGTACCCAGGATCGCCGGATGAAAGCGCCCCGGCGCCGCGTACAGGACGGCGCTGGCGCTGGCGCCGACGTCCACGGTCAGCACCCGTCTTCCGGTCCGCTCAGCCAGAAAGCGGGTGAGCAGCCCCTCTGCCTCACAGACCGTGCCCGTTGGCGCGGCGGAGATGCGCCGGAGATCGGACCAGCCGGGCAGCCGCGGCAGGATCAACTGCTCGTAGAGGCGGGCCAGTTCCTGGCGCGCTGGATCGAGCCGTTCGTGGTCGAGGGTCGGGCGCAGGTTATCAACGACGGAGATCTCGGCCCGATCGGAGAGCGCGGCAAGCACCTGCCCGCGGGCGGCGCCATTGCCGGCGTAGATCACTGGCCGGGCATTCACCGGGCGCCCCTGATCAACCCTCGCGCGGAGCGCCGTCAGGCCCACCAGATGGGCCAGCCGCTTGACAGCATCGCTCGCGCCATCTTCGAGCCCCCCGGCGATCAGCACCGCGTCCGGCCGCAGACGCAGGAGCGTTTCCACCTGGCGCTCGACCCATGACCCGTCGTCCAGATTCTGAACGGCTCGCCCCGATGCATCATCAAGGGTCATCATCTGGAGCACGGCGGTGTACGTCGCGCGGCTGGCGCGCAGGGCGCTTTGGCCCGAGAACGCGCTGGCGATCGCCGTGATGACCAGCGTCATCGGACCGGCTGCGCTGGTTACCGCTACCACGTGATTGACGCCATCGCCTTCACTGGTCTGGGGCATAATGAGTTGACCGGCGCGCAGCAACTGGCGCCCGGTCTTCTCAGAGATCTGCGCCACCGCTTCCAGAATGCCGTAGAGCACGTTCTGGTAGGGCGGTTCGGCGCTGCTGATCGCTTCCGCATGCCCCACCATCCGGCTTTCGCCATCAACATCATCAATCAGGGTTACGCGGGTGATCAGGCTGCCGATCTCGGCAACCAGCACCGCCCCCAGGGCGTCTGCCATGCCAACCTCCGCCGCATCAGGAACGGCTCTCTGTGCGCTTCACCCCAGCGGCGCGCGCAGCCAGTTTACGATGAACTCCAGCCGCGTGTTAAGGGCCGTGAGGTAGGTCAACAGCACTCCCGCGAAGAAGAAACCAAAGGCGATCATCAGCAGCCAGCGCCCGGCGCGCGCGCTCAGGGCCAGCAGCCGCCCCCGGGCGCGTTCGGGAGCAACGGTGAAGTAAAAGGCGCTCAGCGTCAACACCACCCCGATCACCAGCGCCAGCGCGCCCACGATCTGCAACGGGTCGTTGCCCGGTGGCCGCGCGGTGTCCAGGAGCTGTCT
>JAOACN010000522.1 GCA_026417815.1 Chloroflexaceae bacterium
GTCTGGTACGGCTTGCTCCTGCTCTGGGTGGCCCTGGCGGTCTCGCTGGGGATCGAGCTGGTCTACATCCGCGACCACCTGGACGGGGGCGAATGGTACCGGATGAACACGGTCTTCAAGTTCGGGTTGCAGGTCTGGGTATTGCTGGCGATCGCCGCGGCGGGGAGCCTGCCGGTGTTGCTGCGAGGCGTGCGGCGGGTGTGGGGGCGGGCAGGCGCGGCAGTCACGCTGGCCGGTCTGGGGGTGCTGGCGTTGCTCGCCGCGGTCTACCCGCTCGCCGGGGCGCCGAGTCGCCTGGATACGCGCATGCCGGTGCAAACGGGTCCGACGCTCGACGGACTGGCCTTTCTCGACCAGGCCCGCTTTACCTACGATTGTCTGGCCTACGGCGGGTGCGAGCCGGGCGTGACGCAGGTGGAGGTGGATCTCTCGGGTGACGGGCCGGCGATCGCATGGTTGAACCGGGAGATTGAAGGCACGCCGGTGGTCGTGCAATCGAGCCTGTTCTTCTACCGGGCCTATGGCATCCGCGTGGCCGCCAACACCGGCCTGCCCACGGTGATCAGCGCGCTCCACGTCAACGAACAGCGCGACCCGGCGGTCGCGGCCCGGCGCGACCGCGAGCTGGATACGTTTTTCCGCACCCCGGATGTGGAGACGGCCCTGCGCTTCCTGGCGCGCTACCGGGTGGACTACATCTACGTCGGCGGGGTCGAGCGCGCCTTCTACCCCGCCGCCGGCCTGGCCAAGTTCGAGCAGATGCGCGGCACGTACCTGGAGACGGTGTACGATGAACAGCAGACGCGCATCTACCGGGTGACTGGGGTGCCGCCGGGCTACGCCTGGCGGCCCCTGGCGGGCAGCGGAGCGCCCGCGCGGCCGGCGGGCCCGCCGCCGGCCGATCTGGAGGGCCTGGAGGCCGCTCTGGCGGCGAACCCTACCGACGGGCCGCTGGCCTTTGCCCTGGCCGAGCGTTACCGCGACCAGGGCCGGCTGGACGAAGCGGCGCAGGTGCTGGAGCGGGCCGCGCGGGCCAACCCGCGCGACATCGGCCTGATGCACCTGTGGGGCGACATCCTGGCCGAGACGGGACGCTACGATGAGGCCGAGGAGGCCTACCTGCTGGCCGCCCGCGCCGAACCAAGCGCCGCGAACTGGCACAAACTCGGCAGCGCGCTGCTGGCCTGGGGACGCCTCGACAAAGCCGAGATCGCCCTGAGCCAGGCGGTGGTCGCCGACCCGTCCGCGCCGGACCCCTACTTCAGCCTCGGCAAACTCTTCGCCCAGCAGGGTGACCGCGAGCGCGCGCGGGCCGAACTGGAGATCTACCTCGCCCTGGCCCCCGATGGCCCCTGGGCCGAGGAGGCGCGACGGTTGCTTGGTGATTTGTAGGCTCAAATGATAGCTGGTTGCAGGAGAGCGGGGAAACCAGGTTTCCCCGCACCCCTGCCCGATGGGAGGGTCCGGGAGGGCTACGTCCTCCCAGGACAACACCTCCACATCAAAAGACATATGGCGTCTGACATCCTCATCTGGTGGTTGATCGCTTCGCTGATCGGCCTAGCGGGCCTGCCGCTGACAAACTGGCTCCTGCGTGCCCTGCCCGATGGCGGTTTCAGCCTGGCGCGGCCGCTGGGGTTGCTGCTCACCGGCTACCTGGCCTGGCTGTTGGCGATGTTTGGGCTGATCCCCTTCGCCGCGCCTTCGATTGTCATCGCGGCGGTGGGGACGGCGGCGGTGGGGGTGGCGGCGCTGGGCGGGCCACGGGCGGCGCTGGCGGCGGCGCGGGTGGCCCTGCGCGCGCGCTGGAGGAGCGTGCTGGCCGCCGAGGCGCTCTTCCTCGGCGCGCTGCTGGCCGCGGTGTGGCTGCGGGCGCATGACCCGACGCCCTGGGGCACCGAGCGTCCCATGGACTTCGCCTTCTTCAACGCGATCGGGCGCTCAGGGATGTTTCCGCCCGCCGACCCCTGGCTCGCCGGCTTCAGCATCAACTACTACTACTTCGGCTATCTGCTCATGGCCACGGTGGCCCAACTGGCCGCCCTGGAACCGTCGGCCGCCTACAACCTGTCGCTGGCGCTGATCTTCGCCATGACCGCGCAGGCGGTGGGGGGGATGATCGCCAACCTCATCGCCCTGGCGGCGCGCGACGCTCCCGCCTGCCAGCGGGGTTGGCGGCGGTGGAGCGTGCCGTTGTTCGCCCTGCTGGGGGTGATCTTCGTGCTGGTGGCGGGCAACCAGTCGGGCGCCCTGCAGGTGCTGCTGGGCGACGAGCGGGTAGTGGCCCTCGACGGGCGCCAGGCCCTGCTCGGATACTGTCTCTTATACACATCCGACGCTGCC
>JAOACN010000690.1 GCA_026417815.1 Chloroflexaceae bacterium
GTCGGGCCTGGCCCCACGTGACGGCATATCCCTCCACGGCGGGACGCTCAGGTGTAGGGTTTTTCGAGCGAGAAGGGGTTTTCGGCATTCCAATGCGCTTCCGATCCTCACCCCCCTGCCCCCCTCTCCACCATAGGTGGAGAGGGGGAGTTGGGCGTCCCAATGCCCCAGATCGCGAATGTGACGCGAGGATGCGCCGGAAAACCCTACACCTGAGAAGGGCCCCCACCCCCGCTTGTAGCGGCGCAGCCGCACAGGGTCATAACCGCACCACGCGGGCCCGCAACTCCGCCGGCAGGCGCCGGGTGGCATTGCGCGTATCCACCACCACCGGGGCCAGTTCGACGATCCGCTGGTAGGGAAAGGCGCTGTGGGCCGTGATAATCACCGCGCAGTCGCAGCGCCGTAGCACCTCGTCGGTGAGCGGCGTGGTCTCGAAGGAGCGCCCGTCGTGGGTCTCAAAGCGCCGCACGTGGGGGTCACAGGTGACCACCACGGCGCCCTCGGCAGCCAGCAGGTCCATCACCTTTAACGCTGGCGACTCGCGGTAATCGTCCACGTCGGGTTTGTAGGCGACCCCCAGCAGCGCCACGACCGAGCCGTTGAGCGGTTTGCGCTGGCGGTTGAGGGCCCGCGCAATCAGATCGCGCACGTGGCGCGGCATCTGGGTGTTGATCTCGCCGGCCAGTTCGACGAAGCGGGTGTTCATATCGTAGGCGCGGGCCTTCCACGTAAGGTAGTAGGGGTCAATCGGGATGCAGTGGCCGCCCAGTCCTGGCCCCGGCGTGAACTTCATAAAGCCGTAGGGCTTGGTGGCGGCAGCGTCAACTACTTCCCAGACATCGAGGTCCATCCGGTCGCAGAGCAAGGCCAGTTCGTTCACCAGGGCGATGTTCACCGCCCGAAAGATGTTCTCGAAGAGTTTGGTCATTTCCGCGGCATCCGGCGATGAGACCGGCACCACCTCACTGGTGATGTGGCGATAGAAGGCGCTGGCCAGTTCGGTGCAGGTCGGGGTGACGCCGCCGACCACCCTGGGCGTGTTCTCGATGCCATAGCCCTTGCTGCTGGTCTGCCCGGGGTCAATGCGTTCGGGCGAGAAGGCCAGGAAGTAGTCCCGGCCCACCTGGAGACCCCGCGCGTCGAGGCGCGGCTGCACGACCTCGCGGGTCGTGCCGGGATAGGTGGTGCTTTCGAGGACGATGAGCTGGCCCGGGCGCAGGTTGCGGGCAATGGCCGCGGCGGCCTCTTCGACGTGGCGCAGGTCGGGGTCGCGGGTCTGGTTGAGTGGCGTCGGCACACAGATGATCAGCACATCGCAGGCGGCCAGGCGCCCGACTTCGGTGGTGGCCTCAAGGCGACCACTGGCCCGCAGGTCGGCCAGGGCCGCGCCGGGCACGTCGCCCACGTAGCTCTGCCCGGCGTTGATCTGGGCCACCCGTTCGGGGTTCACCTCGAAGCCCAGCACGCGGAAGCCCTGCGTAGCGGCCCGCGCCGCCAGCGGCATGCCGACGTACCCCATTCCAATCACACCCACGACGGCGCTGCGCGCCGCGATCTTCGCCAGAAGTTCTTGCTGGTAGGTCATGGTCAATCTCACTTCGCAAGGCCAGGGGCAAATCGCGGGAAGCCACGCTCCCTGGCGCGGTACCATTGGCCCATTGTACCGCGGTCGCGGAGGACTGCGCCCTCCCCCAACCCCAGGGCTTGCACAAAATCGTCTCCCACGGCGGGGTCCGGGGCAGCGTAGCCGCCCCAGAGGTTGTGTTTGAGTGGTTCTGGCGGCTGCGCCGCCAGAACCACCGAAACGTGGGGGTTAGGGTCCTGCCCCATGGATTTTGCACAAGCCCTCCCCGGACCCTCCCGATTCTGGTGATCTTCGCGCCTTCGTGGTACGATACCCGCACAGCGATCGCTTCCAGCGAAACGAAAGGTCCATCACGTCCATGGCCCCTCCTGCCCTGATAGGCGCCAGGGTGAAGCGCAAGGAAGATCCGCGCCTGATCCGCGGCGCTGGCGCCTACGTCGCCGATCTCAAGCTCCCCGGGATGCTCTACCTGGCGCTGGCGCGCAGCCCCTACGCCCATGCGCGCATCCGCGGGATCGACGCCAGCGCCGCGCAATCTATGCCCGGCGTGGTCACGGTGGTTACCGGCCGCGATATGCTGGCCTTGTGCGAGCCGCTGCCGCTGGCCAGTTCCGGCGAGGGCGGCGAGGGCGGCGGCGAGGTCTACACGGGGCGGGTGCGCCACGTGCTGGCCGTCGAGCGGGCGCGCCACGCCGGTGAGGCCGTCGCCGCCGTGGTCGCCACCAGCTACGCCACGGCGCTTGACGCCGCTCAGGCTATTGAGGTGGACTACGCGCCGCTGCCGGTGGTGAGCGATCCGTTGCAGGCCCTGGCCCCCGGCGCGCCGCTGGTCTTCGAGGGGCTCCAGGACAATGTGGACCATCGCCGCCGGCGGCAGAAGGGCGACGTGGAGGCGGCCTTCGCCGCTGCCCACGTGGTGGTGCGCCAACGGATGCGCAACCAGCGCCTGGCCGGCTTCCCGCTGGAGGGACGGGCCGTGCTGGCCGCCCCCGATCCGGCCACGGGCGGCGTCATGCTCTACTCCAGCACCCAGACCCCCCACCAGGTGCGCGGCGAGGTGGCGACAGTGCTGCGGCTCAGCGAAAACCAGGTGCGGGTGATCGCCCCCGACGTCGGCGGGGGCTTCGGGGTGAAGATCGGCAGTTATCCCGAAGAGCACCTTTGCGCGGCCCTGGCCCTGCGCCTCAACGCCCCGGTGCGCTGGGTCGAAACCCGCCTGGAGCATATGCTGGCCACCACCCATGGCCGCGCCCAGATCTGCGACCTCGAGGCCGCCGCCACCGCCGATGGAACCATCACCGCGCTGCGTATGCGTATCGTGGCCGACCTCGGCGCCTATCCCCTCGCTCCCGGTCTGCCTGATCTGACCACGGCGATGGGCGTTGGTGTGTATGCCATCCCCAATGTGGACCTGGAGGCCATCAGCGTCTACACCAACACCACCCCGGTGGCGGCCTACCGCGGGGCCGGGCGGCCCGAGGCGGCCTACTACATCGAACGCGCGGTTGACCTGGTGGCCGCCGAACTGGGGCTTGATCCGGCGGAGGTGCGGCGCCGCAACTTCGTTCCGCCCGAGGCGTTTCCCTACAAGACCCCCACAGGGCTGACCTATGACAGCGGCGAGTACGACCGGGCGCTGAGCAAGGCCCTGGAGCGGGCCGGCTACGCCGAACTGCGGCGCGAACAGGCCCGCCGGCGCGCCGATCCCGACCCGGCGACGCCACTGCTCGGCATCGGCATCGCCTGCTACGTGGAAATGTGCGGCTTCGGCCCCTACGAAAGCGCCCAGGTGAAGGTCGAACCGGGGGGCGCGGTGACCGTCAGCACCGGCATCTCGCCCCACGGACAGGGCACGGCGACCACCTTCGCCCAGATCGTCGCTGATCACCTCGGGGTGGATTTCGACCAGATCGTTGTGCGCCACGGCGACACGGCCACCACGCCGATGGGCATCGGCACAATGGGTTCGCGATCCCTGGCCGTCGGCGGCGGGGCGCTTATGCGCGCGCTTGACCGGGTGCGCGACAAGGCCTTCCGGATCGCCGCGCTGATGCTCGACGTTGACCCCGAGGAAATTGAGCTGTGCGAGCGCTGCTACCGGGTGCGCAGCGCGCCCGAGCGGGCCGTGTCGCTGGCCCAGATCGCCGCGCGGGCCTACAGCCGCAAGTTGCCCGCCAAGATTGACTGCGGTCTGGAAGCCACCGAGTACTTCCGCCCCCCGGATCTGATCTACCCCTTCGGGGCCCATGTCGCGGTCGTGGAAATTGACCCGGAGACCGGGGAGACGCGCCTTCGCGACTACGTCGCCGTGGACGACTGCGGCCCGCGCATCAGCCCGTTGATCGTCACCGGCCAGATCCACGGCGGGCTGGCCCAGGGCATTGCCCAGGCCCTGCTGGAAGAGGTCGTCTACGACGCAAACGGGCAGTTAGTGAGCGGCTCGCTGATGGACTACGCCGTTCCGCGGGCCGACTTCTTCCCGCCCTTTACCCTGGATCAAACTGAAACGCCTACGCCGCTCAACCCCCTGGGGGTGAAAGGCGTAGGCGAGGCGGCGACGATCGGCTCGACGCCGGCCGTCGCCAATGCCGTGATCGACGCCCTGGCCCACCTGGGCGTGCGGCACCTCGATCTGCCGCTGCGGCCGGAGAAGGTGTGGCGGGCAATGCGCGGGGAGTAGCAGCCCTCAGGGTGTGGACACCGGATTGCCCCACGCCCCCGCAACCGGCTACGGGTGGGTCACTCGAATGTCCACCACGCGCTCAACGACGGGCGTAATCAGCGTGCGCACCTCATCGGGGGTCAGGCCGGCGACCTTGAAGGTCACGGTGCTGTGACCGGGGCTATCACCGGCAAAGGTGCCAAGGGCGATGATATTGCCCCCGGCGCTGGCGAGGGTCTGCGTCAGGCGCGCGAGTTGACCCGGCTCATCAAGCACGCGCACCTCACAGCGCACCCCGGCGTCGCGGGCGCCCATCAACTCCAGAAAGATCTTAAAGAGATCGGTCTCAGTAATGATCCCCACCACTTCGCCGCCACGAACCACCGGCAACCCGCCGACGCGCCGATCGACCATGGTCCGCGCCGCTTCCTCGATAGGCGTATCTTCCGTGATCGTAACCCTGTCTCTTATACACATCTGACGCTGCC
>JAOACN010000020.1 GCA_026417815.1 Chloroflexaceae bacterium
TCCCTGAGCCGACACCCAGCCCGACGGCCGTGCCCGCGACGCCGCTCCCCACACCCGAGCCGACCTACCTGCCTGGCCCGCCGACCCCGTTGCCGACGCCGACCCCCACGCCGGCCGAGACGGCCACGGCCACGCCCGTGCCGTGAGGCGCCCGGGAGCCTGTTCGCATACCTCCTGCGGGAGGGGCTGGGAGGGCGTAGCCCTCCCAGCAACGCGCTTTCTTCGCTCACCTCGAGGAGGGAGGGGAACGCCGGGTTCCCCTCGCCCCTGCCGATGTAGTGCAACGCTCCGCGTTGCGCGCAGGGGCTGGGAGGGCGCAGCCCTCCCAGGAACGATCTCTTAAACGGACAAGTCAGGATGCGACGCTGGACCCCTCAACGTTCCTGGCGCCTGTGGATGGCCGTGGCAGCCTGTACTGCCGCGCTGGGGGTGGCGGGCTACCTGCTGGCGAGCCTGGTCACGCTACTGGCGCAACCGCCCGAGCTGTGGCCCATTGATGGGCGCCTGTTTCTGCGCTACGTGGCGGCGCTGGCGCTTCTGGCCTGCGCCGCGTTCCTGGCCTATCGCATGGCCGCGGCGCTGAGCCTGGCCTACACCCTCGACCGCAACGGCCTCTACATCCTCTGGCTGGGCAACCGCGCCGTTGTACCCCTGGGTCGGATCGAGAGCATCGAGAGCGGCCTCGGCGCCCCTGCCAGGGGCGCCTCGCCCTTCGCCAGCATCGCCTACCTGAGCGGGACGGCGCGCCTGCCCGAGGGCCGCGAGGTCCACCGCTTCAGCACCGTGCCGTTGAAGCGCGCGCTGATCATCCACACGCCGTCCGAGGCCTACGCCGTCTCCCCGCGGGACGTGGACGGCTTCGTGCAGGATCTGGAGCAGCGCCGGCGCCTGGGCGCGGTGCAGCAACTCGCGCCGGGCGTGGAGGCGGGCCGGGTCTTTGCCTACCACTTCTGGCGCGACCCCCTGGCGCGGGGCGGCGTGCTCGGGGCCATTCTGCTCAACCTGGCCCTGCTCGGCGCGTTGATGGTCCTCTATCCCTCCTTTCCTCCGCTGATCGGCTGGCGCAGCGATGCCACGGGCGCCATTGTGGAGCTGGCGCCCCGCTACCAGATCCTCCTGCTGCCTCTAGCCGGGGCGGCGATCCTCTTCCTCAACGTCGGGGTGGGGTTATGGCTGTATGGGCGTGAGCCGGTGGGCGCGCGCATGCTGCAGGTGACCTCGGCCCTCGTGCAGGTGTTGTTCGGCGTCGCGGCGCTGACGATGCTGAGGTAAACGTTGGAGAAAGCAGGGTGGCTCCCAGAGGGTTCCTCGTGTTCGGCTATCCCGCTGAATAATGCCCGCCGATTGAGGACTTCACACCGCTGTGTCGGGCGCGCCGGCGAAGAGTTCGGCGACCGGCACGGCAACGGGAAAATGCTCGGCCTGAAGGATCGCGGCCGAGTCGAACCGGCGCGTGAAGGCATAATCGTCCAGGGCGGCATCTGGATCGCGGCACACCAGGACATCACGGGTTTCGGGGCGAACGATCCAGTGCTCCGGCGCCCCCGAGCGCGTACACACGGCGTTTGATGACGGTATCCTGCTCCGCGTTGGATGGCGACAGCACCTCGGTGATGAGATCGGGCAAGCTCCGAATGCGCCGGTCATTGATGATGCCGGCATTGTCACTGCGCGCCAGCACGAAATCGGGCTGCACCGGATCGCATCCGGGCATAAGGCTACCTCCGTAGCCTGCTGAAGCCGGCGCAGGCGTCGCCGTGAGCCCGGCCGAAGGGCCGGCTTTGCAGGACGTTCGCCCGCGGCGGATGAAGATGAAGCATGAAATCCGGTATAGCCCGCGCAGGCGGGCTTCGCATCGCGAGCCAGCGGCTTCACCCGCCGGGCGAAGGGGAACCTGCAGAACGTTTCGTCACACCCGGCGCGTCAACCGGGCTTGACGCTCCGATCCTCTCTATGGTACCATTCGCGCCATTGTATCCCGATGTCGCCCGGTGAGGCCGAAGCTGTGCCCGTCGCGCGCCGCGCCGCGGAGCCATTGAGTGTTGCCCCGTCTCCGGGTCCTGTTCGTCTTTCCCCACGCCCCTGCCCGCCCGATGGCAGGGCCCGTGCGGCGCGGCCTTCCCTCGAAACTCCTGCCGCCTCTCCATGGCGGGCGGCGCGGCCCCGGGGGTGATCGCTTCCGGCGCGTGCCGGGGGGACCCACAGCAAAGGAGACCACAGATGCCTGCCCGGAACTGGCGCCGCGCCGTCACCGGCGTGCTGCTCTGCGCGCTCATCGCGCCCATCCTCGCCGCCTGTGGCAGCGGCGCCCCCGCCGCGCAGCCGACCACGGCCCCGGCGGCCCCCACCACGGCTCCCGGCCAGCCGACCACGGCCCCGGCGGCCACTACGGCCCCCGCTGTCCCCGCTGGCAACGCCCAACCCGGCGTGCTGCGAATGAACATCGGTAGTGAACCCGATAACGTTGACCCCCAGAAGGCGAGCTTCGTCGTCGAGATCCAGTTCATCATGATGGCCTTTCAGCCCCTGATGAGCTTCGATCAGGATATGCGGCCCATCCCCGGCGCCGCCGAGAGCGTCGAGGTGTCCTCCGATGGCCTGGTATACACCTTCAAGCTGCGCCCCGATGCCAGATTCTCCGACGGCGAACCCGTCACGGCTCAGAACTTCGAGTATGCCTGGCGCCGCCTGGCCAACCCTGAAACCGCCGGCGAGTATCAGTCCCTGCCCTGCGGCATCATCAAGGGCTACAGCGAGTACTCCGCCGCCGCATGTGAGGGTCTCAGCGTCGAGGAGGCCCTGGCCCGCGACCAGGACGAACTGCTCGCCAACTTCGGCGTGCGGGCGATTGACGACCTGACCCTGGAAATCGAACTGACCGCCCCCGCGCCCTACTTCCCGGCTATGGCCGCCCTGTGGATCGGCGCCCCGGCGCGCCAGGATCTGGTCGAGCTCGGCGAGGACTGGTGGTACGACGCCGAGAATTACATCGGCAACGGCCCCTTCATGCTCAAAGAGTGGGACCACGGCAACCGGGCGATCTGGGAGCCTAACCCCAACTACGTCGGGCCGCTGGGTCCGGTGAAGCTCAAGCGCGTTGAGTACTACATGATCACCGAGGGCCAGGTGGCCTTCCAGGCCTACCAGAACGGCGAACTCGAGATCCTGGCCGTCGCGCCCGAGGACCTGGCCACCGTCCAGGCCGATCCGCAACTCAGCCAGCAGATCGTCAATACCGTCGGGTCGTGCACCTTCTACTTCGGCTTCAACACCAAGAAGCCGCCCTTCGACGACGTAAAGGTGCGCCAGGGCTTCGCCCAGGCCTTCGACCGCGAGGCCTGGAACCGCGACATCTTTAACGGCCTCGGCAGCGTAGCCTACACCTTCATTCCCCCCGGCTTCCCCGGCCACCAGCCCGACCTGAAGCTCTGGGAGTTCGACCCCGAGGCGGCCAGGGCCACCATCGCCGAGTCGTCCTACGGCGGGGTGGAGAACCTGCCGGAGATCAAACTGACCTACGCGGCCAGCGCCCGCAACAACGCCCGCTTCGAGTGGATCGCCAACCAGCTCAAGCAGAACCTGGGCATTGACGCCGTGCTCGACCCGGTGGACCCCACCGCCTTCTCCGCGCTCACCAAGGAGGACCCGCCGCAGATGTTCTCCCTGGGCTGGTGCGCCGACTACCCCGACCCGCAGAACTGGATCTCGCTGTTCCAGACCAACGGCCTGCTCAGCACCCGCGTGGGCTACTCGAACCCCGCGTTCGACGAACTGGTGCGCCAGGCCGACGTGGAGCAGGACCCGGTCAAGCGGCTACAGCTCTACAACGAGGCCGAGAAGCTCCTGATCACCGACGCGCCGATCGCGGTCACCCGCAACGACGGCGGCCCGGTGCTGGTCAAGCCCTACGTCCAGGGTGTCACCGAGGAGACCATCACGCCGATTGACTACTGGCTGGGCTTCTTCAACCTGCCGAACGTGGACGTGCAGCCATAGGCGGAACCCACTGGGAAACTCGCGCCACCCGCAAACAGCAATGACCGCATACATCATTCGCCGCATCCTGTGGCAG
>JAOACN010000027.1 GCA_026417815.1 Chloroflexaceae bacterium
AGATGTGTATAAGAGACAGCGCTGCGGCCGTACGGGGCCGGCTTTCATGGGCGTTGTGCGCCATGCGTATGACCTTCTGATATGAATGCGGGGACACCAGGTTTCCCCACGCCCCTGCCCAGGGGGAGGGTTTGGAAGGGCTTCACCCTTCCGGGCGCGCCCCTGAAGCGGGGATAGGCCCCGCCTCAGGGGCATGAGGAACGCCGCTCTCGCCGTACCCTGCCGGGTCCTTGCGCGATGCGATCTCCATCCCCGCGCCGCACGGCCAGACCCGGGGCACGAGCATCCCGCCCTCCAGGGTGGTGTCGGCCCAGCAGCGTTGCCGTTCGGCGTTGCCGATACGCGGCACGAACCAGACCACCGCGCCGCCATCCAGCGACTCGCCGTTGATGAACTGCTCCGGCCCCTGCCGGGCGTCCAGCGCGCAGCACGAGCCGATGCTCGGCAGGTCGCCCTGGCCCTCGGCCTGAGCGGGCCGGGTCCAGTAGCCATACGCAAGTTCCGCTTCCCCCCAGAGGGGCCTCAGGGCCAGCGCGCCGTCTGGCGTGCGGGCTTCAAAGGCGTGGGGCGCATCGGGTCGCCAGGTGGTCTGGCCCTCGTGAGTGAGGCGGGCGCCGCTCTGGTCGCTGAGATCGGCGCCGGGGGGCAGTTCCAGGCGCAGCACGGGATGGTAGATCCCCTCGATGCCGCAGCCGCGCCCTTCGTTGATCGCCATGAATTGCAGCCTTCCATCGGCGCCGAAGTGGGCGCGGGTGACGTACTGGTAGTTGCAGGGCTGCGGCCAGTTGGGGCTGCGGAAGGTGAGTTCCAGGGTAAAGCCCCCGTCGGGCGCTGAAGTGATCTGCGGAGGAGCGTAGGGGATCACCGCCGCCGCCGAGAACACCGGGCAGCCAATCGCGTCGGAGAAGCCGACCCGCTGGTTGTCGCGCCCGGCGTAGCCCACGTGCCAGTCCACGATCTGGGCCGAGGAGAGCACGGGCCGGCCCTGGAAGCGCAGGTCGCGCAGCTCCAGGCCGTCGGAACTGGTTAGCAGGTAGCTCAGGCGCCAGCCGGCCCGTTCCAGGACCACCGGGGTCTCGCACAGGGGCGCCAGGGCGGCGTCCTGCAACGTCGTCTCGCTCCAGACCCGTCGCCCGCTCGCGCCCTGGTCGGTCCATGCCGCCCCGACGAGCCGAAACTCGGTCAGGTCCACGATGGTCCAGAGGGCGCTGTTGCCCCACTGGAACACCGGCGCGACGCAGAGGCGCCGGCTGCGCTCGCAACTGGTGGTTTCGAGGGCCGTCTTGGTGGCGCTCATCGTTGCCATTGCCGCGTCGGGGGTCAGGCCGTCGAAGGCGGCGGCGACCCGGGGGTCGGCAAGGGCGATCTGCACGGCGAGATCGGCCAGATCGGCGGGGATTTCGGGCTGGGCGTCGGCCAGCGCGTCCACGCCGAGCACTGTGCCATCGGCGGCGACCAGGGCGGTGACGGTGGTGTTGGTGGGGTACACGTAGATCTGGACGCGCGCGCAACGACGGGCGGCGCAGGCCCGTTCCAGATGGGGCGGCACATCGCCCGCGCTGGCGGGGCCAAGGGCCGTGACCTCGGCGCGCAGCGGCTGCCCATCGGGCGCGCGTGTGGCGGCCTGCACGCGGGGGTCGGCGACGGCGGCCGCCTGGGCCGCTGCCAGCCAGTCGCTGGTATGGGCCGCCAGTAGAATGTAGGGCGGCGTGGTCAGCGCGGCCGCCAGACGCGCCTTACGCGCGGCGACCGCGGGCAACTCCGGGGCTGATCCGCCGGCGAGGAGCACCGGCGTACCCGGGGCGGGCGGCGCCGGCGTGGCCGGACCCGCCGCGCAGGCCCCAAGGCAGGTGAGAGTAAGCACAAACATGATAAGACGGACGAACTGGTTCATGGGTCTGTGGGTGGCAATGGTCGCGCTGGTGGCGGTGCTGCTCATCGGCTATCTGGCGGCGAATGGTCCGGCGCGTCCCGTCGAGGTCACGGCGGCGCGCGTGGCGCTGGGCCAGCGTCTGCTGGCCGAGCGGCGTTTGTCGGCGGACGGGCGGCGCAGTTGCTTCTCCTGTCACCAGCCGGAGCGCGGCTTCACCGACGGGCGGGCCGTGGCCACGCCGGGCGGCCTGAACCCCCCGCCGCTGTGGGGTCTGAGCGAACGCCAGGTCTTCGGCTGGTTCTCGCCGGAGATGCGGAGTCTGGAAGCCATGGCCCTGCGCCCCCTGGACGATCCCGCCGAGATGGGGCCACGTGACGCGGCGACCCTGGCCCGGCTACGCGCCGATGCGGATCTGCTGGTCGCCTATCGCGCGGCCTTCCCCGGGGCCGCGGAGGCGATCACCTGGGAGCGGACCGGCGCGGCGCTGGCGGCGGCCCTGCGGGCGATCGAGCCGCCGCCGGGCGCCTACGCCCGCTACCTGGCCGGGGACCAGGCGGCCCTGAGCCCAGCGGCCCTCCGCGGGCAGGCTCTCTTCGTCGAAGTAGGCTGCGCGGTCTGCCACCGGCCGCCGAGCTTCGGCAGCGACAGCTTCCACAACATCGGTTTGCCGGCGGACCCGGCGCGCAACGGCGGGCGGGCGCGGGTGCCCGGGCTGCGGGGCGCGCGCCACACGGCGCCGTACTTCCACGATGGCAGCGCGGCCACCCTGGAGGAAGTGGTGCGCCACTACGCCCGCGGCGGCGGGCCCGGCGCCAGCCCGGCGATCACTCCCCTCAACCTGACCGACGCCGACGTGCATGATCTGGTGGCCTTCCTGGAAAGCCTGTGAAACCGTGGTGCAACCCGGAGGGTTGCACCTACCGCAAACCAGGTGTCCCCACGTGCCATACGATATACCGTCGGACCGGGTGAAAGGATACGCTGGATGGTGCAAGCGGAGAGGGCACCTGAGGACCTGCCGCCTCCTGAGAGGCAGCGTCTGCCTCCAGCGGTGGGGTTTGGGGCGATGCAGGCGCTTGACAAGCTCATTCTTAGAGTTTGGGGCTTGCCTCAGTTGCCGCAGCCCCGCGGGTACGGCAGGGCTGTTGCAGGTCCATGGGCCAAGCCCCCAACCCCGATTGTTCAAAAATAATCCTTGGGGTACGTGTTCACACTCCTCCTGGAAGCGAGGGCATCTTGCCCGCGAATCCTGACGAGGGCGGGACGCCCTCGCTCCCGGGTCTGCGGGGTTACCCCGACTCTGAATACGTACTCCCTGGGGCGGCTACGCCGCTTCACAACCCGCCGCGGGAGGCGGACTTCGCACAAGCCCCGCGGGCACGGCTACGGTAGGGATCTGGAAAGATCCGAACGATATAATGGAAGCCAGGGTTTTTCTGGGAGGGCCGGCCCTTCCCCAACCTTTTCCGTGAACAGCTCCGTTTCATCTCAGCACCGTGCCTATGGCTGCTATCAGACTCTGCCTGCTGACCCTTGCAATGCTCCTGGCGCTTGGCGCCTGCAATCTCCCCGGCGCGTCACCTACCGCCGTGGCGCTTCCCGAGATCACCCCCACCGCGGCCGCTTCGGAGCATTTCCAGCGCGTGGCCGCCTGGGGCGCCGGCGCGCCGGAAGCAATGGTCCTGAGCGCCGACGGGGCCACGCTCTATCTCGCCACCGCGCAATCCGTCGAGCGGCGCGACGCGCGGAACCTCTCGCAGACCCTGTGGCGCAAGGAGCTCACCGAAACGCCCACGTCCCTGGCCCTCAGCCCCGATGGCGAGACCCTGGCGCTTGCCTCCAACTCGTCGCTGACCGTGCTGGCAACCGGCGATGGCGCCCTCCGCAAGCTCTTTCCATCCTCCGCGCCGATTGCCGATGTAGCGTACGCCCCTGATGGCGCGCTGATCGCCCTGGCGCTGGAAAGCGGGACCCTGGCGCTGATCCAGCCCGAAAACGGTAGCGCCACCCGGGAGATGCGCCCGGATGCCGGGGACCTGCTGGAGACGCCCGGTCCGCTTACCAGTGTTGTCTTCGCGCCCGATGGCAAGACCCTCGTGAGCGGCGATCAGAACGGGAACGTCGTGGTGTGGAGCGCGGTGGAAGGACGAATGCTGGCACAGGGCAACGCGGCTATGCGCGTCGTAGCCGATGTCGCCTATAGTCCCGACGGGGCGCTGGTGGCCGCCGCCTCGGAAGGCTGGACCGCCGAGCCGGGCTCGGTCTGGCTATTTGATGCCGCTACCGGCGCGATGGTGGAGCGATTGACCATTGACGAGGAGACGCGCTGGCTCGCGCCGGTGAAACGGGTGTTGTTCGCGGCTGATGGAAGATCGGTGGTGGCGGGGACAAACGATGGCGCGGTGGTGCGCTGGTCGTGGCCCGAGGGTGCGGTGGTGAACGAGATCGCGGCCCATCGGGCGACGGTCACCGCGCTGGCCATGGCGCCGGAGGGTGACCTGTTCACCGCCGGGCACGACGGCGCCCTGCGTCGCTGGGACGCAGCAGGTGCGCTGCGCGCCACGCTCGATGGCATGCCCCCCGTCACTGCCGTAGCCATTGAGCAAGGCAGTATTGCCTCCGGCGGGGCGGACGGCACGCTGACGTTCTGGACGGAGAGCGGCGAACGGCGTGGCCAGGTTGACGCTCACACCGGCGCGGTCAACGCGCTGGCCTTAAGGCCCGATGGCCAGTTGCTGGCTTCCGCTGGCGACGACGGTATGATCCGGTTGTGGACGTGGCCCGCCGGAGCGCCGGGCGGCCAGTGGCCCGCTCACGAAGGGCCGGTGCTGAGCATAGCCTTTGCCCCGGATGGCTCGGCCCTGGCCTCGTCGGGCGCCGATGGCACGGCGCGCCTGTGGGCGTTGCCCGACGGCGCGCCAATCGCCACCTTGACGGTGATTGAAGCTGACGGGCTGAATGCCACAACCGTACCGGATGTGGCATTCACCGACCAGGGGCGCAGCCTGGTGGCGGCAAGCGGCGCGGGCACGCTCCGGCGGTTTACGGTTCCCGAAGGAACGCCACTGCCGGCGCTCGAAACGGGTGAGAACACCTGGCTGATGGATCTGGTCAGCCTGCCCGACAACCGTCTGCTGGCGGCGGATAATACCGGCGCCCTGTGGCTCTGGCATGCCGACGGGCGGCTCGCCGGCCGTCAGGGCGCCATACCTGGTCGCAGCGGCGCGCTGGCGGTGCTCGATGAGCGCCGGCTGATAGCGTCCTCGACGGGTTTGAGCCTCTGGCGCCTCGACGACGACGGATTGGCGTTGATCGAGGCCGTGGCCAGCGTCGGAGGGTGCGTGGCGGCAGCGGCCGATGGCCAGGCGGTTGTCGTGGGTTCCCCCCGCGGGTCCATCGAGGTCTGGCGGGTTGAGTGACCCATCTCGAAGTGCGCCGCTCACGCTCCAACAGTTGCGGCAAGATGCCGGGGGCCGCGACGCGGCGCCCAGCGCCTCCGTATACCCTGTCTC
>JAOACN010000061.1 GCA_026417815.1 Chloroflexaceae bacterium
GGCAGCGTCAGATGTGTATAAGAGACAGGCATATCAATGCCGTGGGCGATGCAGTGGCTGTAGGCGATGATCAACGACGGACCGTCGTAGGCATCGGCCTCCAGCACTGCGCGCAGGGTCTGCACATCGTCGTAGCCCATCGCCACCCGCGCGACATAGACGTTGCCGTAGGCCATGGCGAGCAAGCCCCGGTCCTTCTTGGGCGTGCTCTTGCCCTTGGCGGCGAACTTCGCCACGGCGCCCAGGGGCGTGGCCTTGCTGGCCTGCCCGCCGGTGTTGGAGGACACCTCGGTATCGAGCACCAGGATGTTGTCGTTGCGTCCCGAGGCCAGCACGTGGTCCAGACCGCCGTAGCCGATATCGTAGGCCCAGCCGTCACCGCCGATGATCCACACCGAGCGGCGCACGAGCACCTCGGCCAGCGAGTCCAGATCGCGCAGCAGCGGGGTGTCGGCATCGGGTCTACCCGCCAGTTCGGCAGCGATGCGCTGCTTGAGCAGGGCCACCCGTTCGCGCTGGGCGCGAATACCGGCCTCGTCGTGCTGATCGGCGGTCAGCAGGGCTTCGACCAGATCGGGGCCGAGGCGCCCGGCGAGGCGCGGGAGCAACTCGCAGGCGTACTCGCGCTGCTTGTCGATCGTCAGGCGCATACCCAGGCCGAACTCGGCATTGTCCTCGAAGAGCGAGTTCGACCAGGCCGGGCCGCGCCCTTCCTGGTTCACCGTCCAGGGGGTGGTAGGCAGGTTGCCGCCGTAGATGGACGAGCACCCGGTGGCATTGGCGATGACCGAGCGATCGCCGAAGAGCTGGCTGACCAGCTTGACGTAGGGCGTTTCGCCACAACCGGCGCAGGCGCCGGAGAACTCGAAGAGCGGGAGCAGCAACTGCGAGTTCTTCACCGTGTTGAGGTGAAGCTGGGTGCGGTCCACCTCCGGGAGGTTGAGGAAAAAGTCCCAGTTGGCGGCCTCTTGCTGGCGCAGGGGCGCCTGGGGGGCCATATTGATCGCCTTGCGCCCGGTCTGGCGCTTATCCTTCACCGGGCAGGCCTCGACGCACAGGGCGCAGCCGGTGCAGTCCTCGGGCGCGACCTGGAGGGTGAACTTGTAGCCCGGAAACTCCTTGAAGCGGGCGTCGGTGCTCTTGAAGGTCGGTGGCGCGCCGGCGAGGGCCTCGGGGGCGTAGAGCTTCGGGCGGATGACGGCGTGGGGGCAGACGAAGGCGCACTTGTTGCACTGGATGCAGATATCCGGCTCCCAGACGGGGATCTCGATGGCGATGTTGCGCTTCTCCCAGCGGGAGGTGCCGGTGGGGTAGGTGCCATCGAAGGGCAGCTTGCTGACGGGCAGATCGTCGCCGTGCAGGCTGATCATCGCCCCGAGCACCTCACGCACGAAGGGCGGCGCGCCAGGGGTGACCGGCGGGCGCATATGGTAGCCATTCTGCTCCGGCTCGACCGCGGGGATCGGCACCTCGTAGAGGCGGCTGAGGGTCTGATCTACGGCCATGTAGTTCTGTTTGACCACCGCATCGCCGCGCCGCCCGTAGGTCCTGTCTCTTATACACATCT